>QKIO01000143.1 GCA_003251015.1 Bacteroidales bacterium | reverse complement strand
GAGTCCTTCATTGAAGTGAGTACCTTTCCCTCATCTTCACCTTTAGTGCTTTTTGCAAGCTCTGAAAAACCAAGAAAAAGTGAATAGTATTCTTCTACAGCATCTGAACTCAGTTGCTGCTTTAAAAAGGTTTTTACGTATTTCTGTTCACTGTCTTCAGCACCGCCATCTTGTTTGGCTATTAAGCCAAACAGTTGCATCAGTGCCTTTAGAATTTCTTCACTCATAACGGGAGGTTACTACTAATATATAAGTTTTTAGCTGGTGTATGGAACGTATTCAAAAGGTATCTCTACGATATCTGCATATTCTTCACCAGCCTCTAACATGTCTTCTTCTTCTTCATGATAATGCCATTTTATTAGGACTGCATTACCTTTTTCTGCTATTTCTTCAAATTTCAATAATATATCTAATATTATTTTTGAAGACGCCGTATTAAAGTATTCAAGGTTAATTATAAATTCTGTTTTATCATTAGGTTCTTCGGCATATTTATCGATCCAATTTAATATTGGTTCGTAAAACATATTTACATCCTCTGGTAATGACCTTCCTGATATCTCAAATAACTTCTTATCCTTATCTAGGATTACATTAGGCGTGTCATCGGTACCCTTAATATTGATTACTTCCATTTTATAACGTATTAAATTCGGTTAATGGTTGATGTTAAAATAAAGAAACTAACCTCTTCGTTAAGTTTCTTGAATTGGTAAGATAATTTATTACCTGATTTTTTAGCAATATCTATAAAACCAAGACCAGCACCACCTTTATCAGAGATTCGACCGTCTTTCATTTGTTGTTTATACAAACTTGATAAGCCTTCTTTGTCTAAACTATTTACCAGTTCCAAACTCTTTTCTAGTTCGGGTATTTTCTCATTTTTGATGATGTTACCTGTGATGATGTTATAACTTTCTACACCATTGCTAACCATTACAATACCTCTTCTACCTTCAGACTCGTCTTCTTCGGTTAAAGAATCAGCATGTTTGCTAATGTTTTGTAAACACTCTACCATGACGTTAAAAACCTTACGTTGTACGGTATTTGACTCTTCACTTTTGGCAAGATTACGTTCTGTTAGCGAAGTAAATGTTTTAGTTATTTCTTGGGTAACTTCGCCTTCGTACACTAAATTTATTTCGTTGGTTTTCATGGATTTGTACATCTGGTATGCAAAATCCAAAAACACATGTTTTTCGTTATTATCAATCATATCGTTATATATTAGAGACTTTAGTAAATTGTTTTTAATCAATAACTCCAGCTCATATCTTGCAAAAGTAACAAGAACTAGCAAAAAGTCAATCCTTTGGTAATATGAAGTTTTAAATTTATTACAATAATTTATATTTGGATGCAAAAAACAGTACTATTTACTATAAATTTAAGTAATAAATGTTGTCAGATCAATAGATACGGAGGAAACCTAGAATGGTTGTTTTTTTTTGATGTTTTTTTTGAAATTGGCAAGTAAACATCAAGTTATGTTTTTTGAAGTTGGACAAAGCATAACTGATTCTTTAAGTAATTTATTGCTTACCCCTGCAATGTTATATAATAAACGGAGTTGTTGGCGTTCCGACTGGTCATCCATTGACTTAATGCGATTGCTTAATTCAACAAGTAAGGCTTTAAGGTTCCAATCTAGTGGTTGTGTGCGGTCGCCGTTGATGTATTGCGCGGCTTCTAAAAGTGCTTCTTCTATTTGGTTCACGATGTTATTAAAATCATCACAGGTCTGAGTTGTTGTTTCTCGACGAGCTCCTAAGGCAGATAGGTAGGACAGCAATACATGGTTAAGATACGTTATGGTAAAGGCATGTTGCATTAATTCTTCTTGTTTTTTTGGTTCCACACGCATACTACTCCATGTTAGGGATAAGTCGTTGTCTGATACATGTGCTAAACGACGAGCCAAGCGGTAATTGTAGTCGTCCTGTTGAGCAACGGTGTTATTTTGATAAGCCACTCGTATTTCCTTAAAATAGGAAGCGTTATTTAATAAGGCACTCGATAGTTTTTTAGGCAATTGTTTTTCTTGCCAATCAGGCCATAATAGCCTTATAGATAAAATGGCTAGTGCAGCTCCAATGATGGTATCTAAGATTCGAGGTAACATTTTTTCTACGCCACTATGATCCATTAAGTTGTTGTTGCACAGCACAAAGATGGTTATGAAGCTAACGGCAAGCGAATAATTTAGTACGCGGTAGTAAAAGAAGCAAAAGCCTGCTGTAAGTAACAAAAGTATTTGACCCGCTTGGGTAGGTAATATTTGAATAATTATTACACCAACCACTACCCCAACTATGGTTCCCATAACCCTTTGATATAAACGGCGACGTGTCTCGCTATAGGTTGGTTGGTTAACCAGTAGTGCTGTGAGTAGTATCCATTCGCCTTTAACTAATTGAAAAGTTTGGATAATGATTAGTCCAGCAATAAAACAGGCGCTTAAGCGAATTGCATATTTTAATCTTGGGTGCGACCAATGAAGTTGTACTTTGATGCGTTGCCAAAGGGTTCTTTGATCTATTCCCAAACGTGGTAAGGCTGTGCTTTTGTCAATATTATCTAATTGTAGTAGCGACTCATGCGACCGTGTTAAGTTATGCAGAAGCAGAATCAGAAGTTGTTTGTCTTCTTCTGCCATGCTATTGATTTCACGTTCAAGGGCTATTATGATCCAGTTTATGGCAACAGGGTGTTCGTATTTTTGGTTTGTTAACATACTTAATGCTAACATATTCATAGCTTTCGCTAGTTGATTTAATAGTTCGCCAAAACCTTCTAGTATCTGTTTATACTCTGTTCGTTGTTTTAATACTTCATACCTTTCTTGGCTTGAAGCCGCACGTTCGTGCAAACTCTGAAGTAGCATAAAGCGTTGTAAGTAGGGTGCAAGTACGCTAGTGTCAGTTTCTTCTTGGCTATAACTATTTATAACAGCTTTGCATTTTTCTAACGCTATAACCACATTGATGTTAAGCATGGCTAATCGCTGACCGACTTCTTTTTCTTTAGCATCTAAGCCAGGGAATAGATGTGCTTTTTCTTCTAGGTAAACCGATAAGGCTTGAAATCCTCGTGCTAATTGTTCGTTTAGTAAACGCCATGGATGCATTCGTAAAAACAACCATGACACGATACCATAAAACAAAGCTCCAGTGCAAAGTAAAAGTGGCGATAAATACCAATTAGGACTATGTTCTGCGCCCAGCATGGCATAAATACCAACCAATATGGCACCAAAAGAAATCCCTCGATAGCGCTCACCCATTCCGCCAATTAGGACGAAAATGATGGTGCTCGCTACGAGTCCTACACCAAAAATGAGGGGGAAAGGTTTTAAAACCAGTACTGATGTTGTGGTGATGGCAAAACTTATGAGGGTTAGCAATAATGCTTTTAATCGGCCTTGTGGATGATCGTCTGTTTCTGATAAGGCTGCCGCTAGAGTGCCTAAAACTAGGGTAATGCCAATATATGGATTGCCCAGTAATGCTAATGGAATTATTTGGATTGCCATTGCGGTGCCTACCTTCAGTGCGTTTAGTCGCTCTGGATTCCGCAAAAAGTATAGTTTGGTCTGGTTGATAGTATGAAGTAATGAACTCATTGTTTTGATTAAGGTAAATGTGTAATCACCGTTTTAGGGTTGTTTGGGTTTGGCTCGCCAGTATGACTTTTTCAAGTCGGCGAAGTTTTGTTTCTTCTTTTTTTGCGCTCATAATCCAGTTAATGGTCGCCTTTTTATAGGAGGGAGCACAATTATTAAAATAAGTCCAGGCCTCATGCTGAGCCTCAAAGTTTTTTTGTGAGGGTGCGTCTAATAACATAGCTGTGTTTTCGAAACTATAGACTCTTGATCTATCCTCCTTTCGGAGACTAAAAGCCTCTAAACCTTGTGGTAACATAAGTCCTTTTTGAGTTAGCTCATCTATTTTACGTATGTTGATATCACTCCAGAAACTTGTTTTTTTACGGGGTGTAAATCGAATGCAGTAACTGTCCTCATTTAGAGAATGCCTTACACTATCTATCCATCCGAAGCAAAGGGCTTGATCCACAGCTTGGCTCCATGACAATGACAGTTTTTCACTTTTTTTCTTGTAAAAACCTACATGTAACTCCTTTTTTGTCAGGTGATTTTTTTCTAACCACTGTCGAAATAGGTTTTCATCACTAAAAAATAAAAGTGGTTCAATCATATATATCAGAATTGATCATACCAGAAGCATTTAGCTATCTTCAAAATATAGTTAGTTTTGCAAAATTAAACTATTAATTTGCTTACCGGCTTTAATGGGTAACGAAAGTTAGTCGTGTTTGGTTTTATGGTTCATTGTTTTATCTTGATATTCAAGCTCTGATTTTCCTATTTAGTTGATTAAGATTGTATTTTTGTGGGAAGTACACTAATTTAGTACTGAACTTAATAATTTAACGTTATGAAAAACAGTACTAGCAAAGCGGGCACCGGCATATTTTTAATACTATTGGGAGTGGTGTTACTACTTGGAAATTTGAATGTGTTTTCATACTATCTTCATGATTTAATTTTTAGCTGGCCTATGATCTTAATCGCCATTGGCTTTTATAATTTTCTAAATAGGAATATTACGCCAGCCATTATCTTGTTCTGTGTGGGTGGGTTTTTTATGATTAGCAATCAATTTCCTGATTTGAGTATTTTCTGGCCTACCGTACTTATTGTCATAGGCGTGCTATTCTTCTTTAAACGAAAACAACCCATATTGACTTATAAGCAAACATCGCAAGAGGTAGGTGCTGATTTTATAGATGAGGTATATGTGTTTGGTGGAGGGGTTAAGCGCGTTGATTCTACTAATTTCTGTGGAGGGAGAATCACAGCGATTTTTGGCGGTAGTGAATTATCACTTGAGAAGTGTGAGTTGTCTTCTAGTGGAGCTGTGTTAGATTTAGCCGTTATTTTTGGCGGTTCTAAAATCGTTATTCCTCGTGATTGGACTGTTCGTACGGAAGTAGTTTCTATTTTTGGCGGATTTTCAGATAAGAGAGTTTATCTAAACGATGCATCTAATGATGTTAATAAAGTATTAGTTATTAAAGGGGTAACTATCTTTGGTGGGGGAGAGTTGCGTAATGTTTAGGTGCCAGATTTAAAGTCTTCACCAACGATGCATAAAACACGCGTTAATATGCTTGATGACATAAAAAAACCACTTACTTTAAAGTAAGTGGTTTTTCTTTAAGGGGTGGGCCCACCTGGGTTTGAACCAGGGACCCCCTGATTATGAGTCAGGTGCTACTAACCAACTGAGCTATAGGCCCGACTGTGAAGGTTTCCCTTTCAGCGGATGCAAAAATAGTTAACTATTTGTAATAATCAAACAACAAACCTAATAAAATAGGCTTTTGACGTGATATTTATGGCGTTGGTTTGCTAATGTGTTGGTTAACATAGATGTAGTTTTGGTTTTTATTTAGGAGTACTGGTCTATCGTTATTCAATACGACAATTTTTGTTATATTCTGAAATAGCTTGATACAAAAGTCAAGTGAAAAGAAACTAGGAACAGTAGCTAAATTAACAAATAGCACAGATGGATTTGTATTAAAACAAATTATTTATAATGAAGGTCAGTTTTCTTCGTTGGTTAGTTCACCAGATCGATGATGGCAAAATAAGTGTAGATTTTGTGCGGGATCGATTTCAACTTAATCCACTAGAGTATAATGGATACAAAAAATGGAGGGATCAAAATACATTGAAACAAGAAAAAGCATGTGATCACAGCTGATTTTGTATCGCAAAATTAAGCTTTTGATTATTGTGCTTAAGTACAAGCCCTTCTGGTTTAGAAATAAATTTCCGCTTTCGTTTCTTAGGTTGTATTTATCTCAAAATTCTTGCTCACAAAAATGGGTAAACTTAAATAGTACTTAACAAAAAACAGAGTTTGAAAAGAGAAATGACGATATAGTGACGACAAACTAGAGCTTTAAAATGAGTTTGTAGATGGAGCAATACGATTTACAAAAAGTGTCGATAAAAACAAGGATAGCATTCTAAAACAATCAAATGTTAGAAATAACATTCAAGTTATTTTTAAAATCAGTGGGATGTTTTATGTTTGTATTCTCTTCAAGAAATAAATGTAAAGCCTATCAAGCTAGTTTAGTATATTAAAACATTCGTTACTGTAGAAACTAAGGTTATCTCTTTTGGAAAAAGACAAACATATAAAACAAAAGTACGAACAGCTCTTTCGGGCGTATTTTACGTCACTCACTTATTTCGCGCAGAAGTACGTTAGTGACTTGGATACTGCTAAGGAGGTTGTGCACAATGTGTTTATAAAGGTGTGGGAGAAACGAGAGGTTTTTGATTTTGATCAATCGGCCAAAAGCTATTTGTACACCTCGGTTTATAACCGCTCGCTTAATTACCTCCGCGACCACAAGAAGTTTGTTGCCCAGGAGGCAGCCCTTCACAGCGACGAAGGCATCAACAATGATCATTTAGAAGCGGCTGAATTAGAATCTAAAATATGGCAGGTGATTGATTCATTACCCGAAAAATGCAAAGCTATTTTTATTGCCAATCGTTTTGAAGATCGAAAATATGCCGAAATAGCAGAAGAAAAAGGCATCTCTGTAAAAACAGTGGAGACTCAAATGAGCAAGGCGTTAAAGATATTGCGCGATCATTTAAAAGACTACATTCATCTGTGGATACTATTTTTATTAAAAAGTGGGTTTTAAAGTCAGGGTAATCATAAAGTAAAGTGTGTAAGATTAAATTAGAAGATGGAAATTAGCAACCAACATAGCAACGTAGACCTGATAGTTAAGCACTTATCGGGTGAGTTATCTCCTACGGAGGTAGCCAGCTTGATGGAGTGGGTTAATGCATCAGACACTAACAAAGTGCTTTATCACGATCTAAAGGAAAGTTGGACCTTGGTAGGAGACACCACCAATGCCCATCAAACCATTAACATAAACCAGGAGTGGCAGAAATTAGAAACTGCTATTAGTAGCCGTGCGCCACATATTCAAAAGAACATTACCATGCGTTTGGTGATGAGTATCGCGGCTTCCATATTAGTAATCGTGGGATTATCTGTTTACGGTTATCTCTTTTTTAATACAGACATCGTATCAACGGGATTAGCCCAAACAACCGTTTTTGAATTGCCCGATGCCAGTGAAGTGACGTTAAACGAAAACTCTGAACTGACCTATCAACAAGCATTTAACCGAAATGAGCGCAGGGTAAAACTAAAAGGCGAAGGCTTCTTTAAGGTGAGTAAAAATAAGGAACGCCCCTTTGTGGTTGAGACATCTGGCGTTGAAGTTATTGTTTTAGGTACATCGTTTAATGTGAAAATAAGCTCTGCCTCCAACAGCACTGAAGTAACGGTGGCCGAAGGTGTGGTGCGGGTACAGCCCATTGGAAAACCCGAAATGGGCGTTGTGATTAAACCCGGCGAAAAAGCACTTATGACTGAAACAAGTCAAAAAGCCGTTAAAGAACCAAATCGAAATCAGAATTTTGATGCTTGGAAAACCCACACCTTAACATTCGACGGTGATAGTCTTTCTAAGGTAGCGCGTCAACTAGCCGAAGTGTATCATAAACAATTTAAAATAGAATCGGATGAAGTGGCTGCCTATACATTAAGCACTACTTTTGATAATAAAAACCTAGAGACGGTACTCCTCATTCTAGAATCTACCTTCGACATGTGCATCGAACAAAACGATAGCATTGTTACTTTTAAGAAAGATGGCTGTAGATAATACCATTCAAAAAGGTGCTGCCAAAATCATTAGCAAACTGATATTGCTTTGCTTATTGGCTATACTCCCCTGCTTGTCATACGCGCAAGTTCTTTTGCAACGCACGGTTGTAAATGGATCATACACGCAACAAACGGTTAAAGACGTTTTAGAGGATATTCAAAAACAAACGGGTGTCAAATTCTCCTATAGCCCACATCAAATACCAGAATCTAAACTGGTTACATTTTCGGTCAACAACAATACCCTTGACGAGACCTTACAAAAATTGTTTGCTGATAGTCTTATTGATTTTAACGAAGTGGATGGTTTTATAATTTTAAAAAAGGCTAAACCTCAAGGCAAGCAAAAAAGAAATGATGTGCCTGTTGTTGACGAAAAACCAACCCCAGAAAAATTGGTGCTAAAACCACAAAAGCCTCAGACATTTACGGTATCGGGTTACATCAGAGATCAGGAGAATGGTGAAACACTCCCCGCCGCCACCGTTTACTTAGAGTCATTAGGAATAGGAACCACCACCAATGCGTATGGCTATTTCTCCTTTGAATTACCCAAAGGACAGTATGTATTTTCGTTCTCGTATGTTGGCTATCGCCCTGTGTTGGATTCCATACTTTTAGACCAAGACCTCACCATTAATTATGGTTTAAACACGCAGCTGTTGAACCTAGGTGAAGTACAAATAAATCCCTACAATCAAGATTTACTATTATCACAGTTAGCTGGTGCACAG
>QKIO01000232.1 GCA_003251015.1 Bacteroidales bacterium | reverse complement strand
GTAACGCTGCGCCAAGGCTGCACAAAAGCTGTCTTTATCGGGATGGCCGTTTATAACAAGTATATTCTTCATCTAATTTTGACGTTTGGCAATAACCGCTTCAAAGGCTGTTTTAATCTCTTCTGACACACCTAAACGACCATTTATGATACTTGTGGTGGTCACAACACCTTTTAAGCAAATTTTATCATCTACCAATCGGTATATATCTTGATAAAAGATGTACTTAACACCTTGTACTTCAACACGCGTACGAACCACAAACTTATCACTACTGCGCAAAGGTGTTTTATACGCCAAATCAATACGAGCCACCACGGCCATGATGCCTTTTTCGAATAACTCGGCAAAATTTAAACCAATATCCTCCAAAAACTCGTGACGAGTGTGTTCGAGGTAATTCTGATAAACGGAATTGTTTACCACTCCTTGCAGGTCGCATTCGTAGTCGCGCACCTTAAATTCTAATTCATAATCGTAAGCTTCGGGCATTTGTCCTGTTTTTAATAATTAGTGGCTCGAAGGTACTAAAAATCATTAAACAGAAGTTAACTAAATATCAAATACAATAAATCACTTATGCTGACTCTATAAAAACAAAAAGACTGTGTTTAAAACACAAATCATTACCAAACACCAAGAATCAAACCAGCCACCGAAAATAAGACCACATACATACCGGCATCTACCATCAAGAGTTTAAGCGAACGGTTGGCAAACAAATAAGTACTCGCCATGACAGGCACAATCCACACCAACGCAACAGTTAAACCACCAACAAAGCCGTTAAAAGCACCTAATCCCGATACCACTGCACTTAAACTGGCTATAGCTACAAAATTAAAGATAGCGGTAGCACCGAAAATCAGAGGAACACTTATCTGTTTCTGGACTTTGTCGTAATCAGTTTCTTGTTTCCACACTTTACCAAATAAATACGGACTGTGCCATACATATCCCAAAACAAAAGAAAGCAGAGTAACAGCAAAAACGGGTATCCAATGAATAAATAAAATAAAACTAGTAATACTCATAACTCAAAGTTTAAATGATTAGATCTATTTCATCACGCTATACGACTAAAGCGTATAAGCAGAGCTTACTATAAATATATTGAACATTTTTGAGAATATAATACGATACCGAGAAGGAGAAAAAAAAGAAGAATACTTCACACCATAAAAAAAAGCATGTAAATCATAAGATCTACATGCTTTCTATATTGTCGGGGTACCAGGATTCGAACCTGGGACCCCCTGCTCCCAAAGCAGGTACGCTAACCGGACTGCGCTACACCCCGAAAATAAAATCATGAATTCCGGTTAAAACTCATGCTTAATAATGTTAAAAATAAAAGCTAAGTCTTCACTTAGCTCTTTTGTTGTCGGGGTACCAGGATTCGAACCTGGGACCCCCTGCTCCCAAAGCAGGTACGCTAACCGGACTGCGCTACACCCCGAATAATAAACGTAAATTCCAGTTAAGATTTACGCTTGTTGACGAATCAACATTTTAATACAGCGGAGGGAGGGGGATTCGAACCCCCGGTACAGTCACCCGTACGGCAGTTTAGCAAACTACTGGTTTCAGCCACTCACCCATCCCTCCAATATCTTTGATTTTAAACTTTCGCTAAAGTCAACATTCAATCTAAAACCGTGTTCATTTCCTGAATGCGCTTGCAAAAGTAAGAAATAGATTCTATTCTCCAAACACTTTCTGAAAAAATAAAACTAAAAAATCATGCTTCAAATAACGCCGTTATAGTAATCAATTAACAGCCAAAAGAAAAGCCCCTTTCGGGGCTTTCAAATTATTTTTCTGTTTTCGGTGGTGTTTTACCTCCTGGTCTTGAAATAGCATCGCGCATGGATGTATCCGCTTCAATATTTTTATATTTCACGTAATCCATCACACCTAAATTACCATTCCTAAATGCTTCGGCAATAGCCTTGGGGACCTCAGCTTCAGCCTCTATAACTTTAGCTCTTGCTTCTTGAGCTTTCGCCTTCATTTCTTGCTCTGATGCTACAGCCATTGCTCTACGCTCTTCGGCTTTTGCCTGGGCTATGTTTTTATCAGCAATAGCTTGATCCATCTGTAATCCAGCACCAATATTTTTACCTATATCCATATCAGCAATATCAATGGATAAAATTTCAAATGCAGTACCGGCATCTAAGCCTTTTCCTAATACTAGTTTTGATATAGAATCTGGATTCTCCAATACAACCTTATGAGAGATGGACGAACCTATAGAAGATACAATACCTTCGCCCACACGTGCTAAAATAGTTTCTTCACCAGCTCCTCCAACCAATTGTTTAATACTAGCTCGAACGGTTACTCTAGCCTTAGCAATTAACTGAATACCATCTTTAGCAACTGCTGCTACAGGTGGTACGTCAATCACTTTAGGATTAACAGACATCTGAACCGCTTCAGACACATCTCTACCAGCTAAATCAATCGCTGTGGCCATCTGAAAGCTTAACTCAATATTTGCTTTTGAGGCCGATACCAAGGCATGAACCACATTATCGATATGTCCACCAGCTAAATAATGCGCTTCTAACTCATCACGCTTAATCGAATCTAAACCAGCTTTTTGAACAATGATTAAAGCACGAACAATAACGCCCGGAGGTACTTTACGCACACGCATTAACACTAATTGAAGTAGTGAAATACGAACACCCGATACGCGTGCAGAAAACCACATCAAGACAGGTACGTAATACATAAACAAAAACAAAATTACGACTACCGCCGCAATTAAAAAAACAGGAGCAATTCCTTCCATCGATTACACATTTTTAGGTTTAACAATAATGTACGTTTTAAAAACTTTTTGCACTACTACAAGCGTATTCTCATCTAAAAACTGACCAGGACAACGGCCTTCAATCAGCTCATTATTAACTCTAACATTTCCAATTGGGTTTAAACGGGTTATTGTAACCCCTTCATCTCCTTCTTGAATCAAGGCTGTTGGCACCGTCTCAACACGAGCATCAATAACAGTATTGAGCGACAAACGCTGCCACGAACCTGATTTTAATGACACAATCAATGCAATAACACTTAACAAAACGGTTACAAGCAACGTAAGATGACCACCTACAGCTCCAAAACTCTGATAGGCCAAATAAACACCTCCCGAAGAAAAAATAAAACCTCCAATACCAGCTATTGACACGCCCGGAATCACAAAAAACTCCAACAGAATAAGCACCAAGCCCAAGAGGATAATCAACACAATAACAACCGCTTCCATATAATTATTCTAAAGTAACTAGTAAACCTTTCTTCTGCAACAACTCCTTAACCGTTAACAACTCATCTATACTACCTTTTTTTACAGAACACATTCCATTAAAATGGGTAATCATAGCACACTGTTCTGCTTGTAAAGCATCATGATCACAAAAAGCGCACAACACTTCAATCACATAATCAAATGTATTGACATCATCGTTGTGCAAAATGATACGACGATCTTCTTTGCCTTCTCGTAAGCTTTCAAACTCACTTCTTTTGTCTGATTCAACCATGAATTAGTTATTAATATTAAACATCCTAAGTTACACAATTAAGCTAAAACCCTAACTTAAAATCTGAATATACTTTGATTATTTCTTCAACTCCTCGGTTAAGGTAATTTGCACCCCATCTTTAAACACAACCACAAAAGCGCCAGAAAATCCAGCTTCTTGAACCTTAGCTACATTTGAATTAGCCTCACCAAAAGTCTTATATCTACCCGAGAAATACTTTGTTAAACCTCTATCTGCCAAATACACCTCACTAATGGGGGGGATGGCATTTAACGCATCTGCATTGGGCTTATTTTTAAATACGCCTATTTGTATTTTAAAAACCAAGCCATCCTCTTTATTCATCATATTTTCTTTAGGTGAGATGGACTTATCCACCCCCTGTAGCTCCTGATACGTTTTGGGGATTGATGTTACCTCAGCCTTTTTAACAGACATTACAGCCTTTGCCGTTTCAGTGCCAGTTTCCTTTTTAGAGTTTCCATAAGCACTAAGTCCTTTCTCCAACTCCGAAACCCCATTTTTTTTCATTGCACCCGCTCGCTCATACCTATTTGCATCAAAAACAGCTAACTCATTCATCAGACCTGCCGCCGTCCTGTAGTATGCATTGGCTTTGGAATGAGCATCTTCTAAATAAGTCAAGTCTGATGTCGAGTTTGATGAGATTAACGCTTTAACCTTCCCTCCATAAACCTCATATTTCACATCTAACGACTTATGATAGAGCTGCAATGAATTATATTTATACTCTTTTGATTTTGATAAGATATCTACCGATGGAAATATGTCTTCTACATCACCATCACTTTTTCTGAATGGAGAAGAAACAACAGGACTTGCCATCTCATCTGCGGAAGCGGCACTCTCTAACAACTTAGATGATTCTAAACTCAATACATTTGCCCATACAAATAACGAATCAGCATGATGCAATTTTGAAATGTCGTTTGCATCAAACAAGGCTATATACATTTGATTTAACGTCGCTATACGCTGCTCAAATTCGGGACTACTGTAATAAGTTAAGGTGGTTGGAATTAAATCTAAATATGACACGGTTGTCTTCGAAACCTCTCTATTACTCTCATTTTCATACACCCCTGAATTTTTCAACTCACTTATCTTTGCTTGTTCAGCTCTTCGCGCTAAAAAATACAAATTTTCTATTTCCTCATCTAAACTATAAACCTGCTTCTCCAGAGCTAAAATCTCATTCACCATTTTATTTCGTTCAACATCTGAATTGGTATGAACAAATACATACCGCTTCTCTCCCATCTTTTGCGACAAACTATCCTTTTGCATTTGCATAGACCAACCTTTTTCAAAGGTAGTTTTAGCACTTTGCGATTTAAACTGACTTAAATCGGTGTATTGTGTTTGAGCATCTACCACAAAAGTAAACGATGGCTTTTCTGTCTCACGCGGCACCATCGCACCATTTTGCTGAACACTATTTGAGGTATTTAACGAACCTTTATTTGTCGTTAATTTTAATTGTGCCGCTTCACTAACCTGATTCATATCAACGACCGTATTTTTCACCACTTCATCATTCCAAACAAACTTATACACCATCAATTTATCAAGTGTTGTCTCTCGATTAGAAGCAAACCAAGCAACCTCACTAAACCCATCCGTCACAAACAAATAATCATCCTTTGGCGAATTAAATGGCAATCCCATATTTACTGGCTCCGAAAATAATTTGCTTGATGAGTCATAAATACTTTTATAAATATCAAAGCCCCCCATACCACCAGGTCTATCCGAAGCAAAAAACAAGGTTACTCCATCAAGTAATAAAAAAGGCTGGATATCATTTTGAGGTGAGCATACCTCACTGAGTCTCTTATTATCACTCCACCCATCCATAAGTTTTTCCATCTTGTACAAATCGCTACTTGACGACTCTGCATTGGGTAACGAAAAATAAACTTCATCCCCACGCTCTGTCAAATACAACACGCTATTGGGCTCCACCCCAGACTCAAAGAAGTTTTTGTTCAACATCACCTTACCCACATCCTTTGATGGTTTATAGAGTGATAATACATTCTCTTTTGATGTGGTATCTCTACTCAAAACCTCCAAACTATAAGCCTTGGTAATCATACTCTCTCCAAAAACACATTGATCGATATACAATTGCGTAAGGGCTTTGCGATCTTCAGCGGCTGTTTTCAAATATCGTTCGTAATTACTTTTTGCCTCCCCAAACTGATACCTCAACTGATAGGCTCTTCCTAGATGAAAATAAATATCACCAGTAACTCCTTTCAAAGCCGCATATTTCAGACGCCTAAGCCCCTGTGAAACATCAGCATTAGTCTCAACCAAACAAACACCGTAGTAATAATTATTCTTAACATCACCATCGTTCGACTGTAAAAGAAAAGCATATGCAGCTTGCGCTTGAACAAAATCACCATGCTTAAAAAACCCATATGCCTCAGCAGAAGTATATGACTTTGCTTGCGAAAAGACAGCATTAGAAACAAAAAGCAGGAGGAAAAGACTTAGATTTTTCAATGACATTAACTTTATTTGGTGGTAAAACATACAAACCCAATATTTAGTTCCACAAAAGAAGTAGCCACTTAAACTGTAACAGCTACAAAACAAACGTAATAAAAAAAGATGACAGACAAGTCAGACACCTCCAATTTGGAGGAATAACAAGAAAACATTATCTCTTTTTTACCGAGCGTAAGATAAACTAAAACAGAAGCATAAAAAAACAGTGTTAATAACTTTTGAACCATGTAAGCCTTTATTCGTTCTCAATTAAATATATTTGTAATTCTTTAATTCATACCCCAATGACAGTTTTAAAAGAAGGTGATAAAGCACCAGAATTCAAAGGTTTAAACCAAAATGAACAAATCATATCAAGTTCTGATTTTGCTGGTAAAAAGGTAGTACTATACTTTTACCCAAAAGACAATACTCCTGGATGTACTGCAGAGTCGTGTAACCTAAACGAAAACTTAGCCGACTTGCACAAAAAAGGGTTTGAGGTTATAGGTGTTAGTCCTGATAACGCTGCGTCACACCTGAAATTTATTGCTAAATACGATCTTAAATTTAATTTAATAGCCGACACCGAAAAAACCATCCTCAATCTTTATAATGCATGGGGCGAAAAATCGATGTATGGTAAAACATACATGGGTGTTTTAAGGAAAACGTTTATTATTGATGAAAATGGGATGATCATCAAAATAATTGAAAAAGTAAAAACAAAAGAGCACACTCAACAAATATTTAAAGAATTAGCTCTCTAATTTCAAACAAATAACAGACACAATAAATATACTTTCAATGGCAGAAAAAAAAGAAACGTCCATCAACCAAGAAAAGCTAAAAGCCTTACAGCTTACTATGGACAAGATAGATAAAACCTACGGTAAAGGTACCATTATGAGGATGGACGATGCGGCCGTAGAAAACATCCCTGTAATACCGTCAGGATCCATTGCTTTAGATGTAGCCCTCGGTGTTGGCGGATTCCCACGCGGACGAATCATTGAAATATACGGACCTGAATCGTCTGGTAAAACAACCCTTGCCATTCACGCCATTGCCGAAGCTCAAAAACTGGGAGGCATCGCTGCCTTTATTGATGCAGAACATGCGTTTGACCGTTTTTACGCTGAAAAACTAGGCGTTGATTTGGAAAACCTATTAATCTCGCAACCCGACAACGGCGAGCAAGCATTAGAAATCGCAGATCAGCTAATTAGATCTTCTGCCATTGACATTGTTGTTATTGACTCGGTGGCTGCACTGACACCTAAAGCTGAGATTGATGGCGAAATGGGAGACTCCAGAATGGGTCTTCAGGCTCGTTTGATGTCTCAAGCTCTTCGCAAGCTAACTTCCAACATCAACAAAACAAATACAACATGTATTTTTATTAACCAATTACGCGAGAAAATTGGGGTGATGTTTGGTAATCCTGAAACAACAACTGGTGGTAATGCACTTAAGTTTTATGCGAGTATCCGTTTAGATATCAGAAAAGTATCACAAATAAAAGAAGGGGAAGATGTAGTTGGCAGTTTGACCCGCGTTAAAGTGGTAAAAAACAAAGTAGCACCACCGTTTAAGAAAGCTGAATTTGAAATCAGATACGGACAAGGCATTTCACGTATTGGTGAAATCATTGATCTTGCCGTTGAATTAGAAATTGTGAAAAAAAGTGGCTCTTGGTTTAGTTATGGTGAAACAAAATTAGGACAAGGAAGAGAAGCTGCCAAAGATATCATCAAAGACAATCCTGAGTTGTATGATGAGATTGAGGCAAAAATAATAGCGGCCATTAAGAAATGAAACACAAGATTGGCTAACTTCTACAAATAGAAGTTAGCCAATCTTTATTTAATCTACATCCTCAACTAGGGCATTAGCCAAGCCTCCAAGTTTCCATCTTGCCTAACCTGACAAACACGCTTCATCTCCTTAGGCATCTTAACTCCATTTACTGGATTACTACAATAATCAAGCATTGCATTGATGGCAATACGCTCCACTTCCGTTCCTGCTGGGTCCAATTTTTTGTTTTCAATAACCGCCATTGCTAATGCCACCTTATAAATACTTATCAACTCACCTTTACCTTCGGTTAACAGATTAATTGATTCATTCAATTCAAAAGCTATTTGTGGCATACCCTGAACCCATCTATCTACAAAAACCGTGGCCAACTGCCTGTTCTCATCTTTTTTCTCAAAAGGAGTTCCCGTTAAATAATAACAGCAATCCAAAACTTGTTCCTCTACTTGTATATACTGCTTTAACTCATTAAGCTCAACTTTTGACAATCCTGTAAAATCTTGTCCTGAAGAAATAGTTACTCCCAACACCATCAGAACTAACACAAAAAACTGTTTCATAGCTATAATTTTGATTTTCCGATATATACACAAATATTATTGTAACAGCCATTTTATTTGACCAAAAACAAAATAATAGTGACAAACACTTAAAATCAAAACATTAAGCAA
>QKIO01000141.1 GCA_003251015.1 Bacteroidales bacterium | reverse complement strand
GGGTTTTGAAACAAAATGGAAATCCAATTTCGGTGTATCAATTTAACGATGAGATACTTTATAAGCCATTAAAAGATAAAGCCATTACTAATTACACACCAAGTATAGAAACGTTTAGTTTTGATGGTTACATTCGAGAAGCCTTAAAGATAAAAGACGTGGCGAGTGGTAAGGATGTGATTTCTTTGGCTGATTTAGCTCTGCTCTGTGATTTTGAAAAATTAGCTCTTTGTCAAACCGATGACGAATTAGATAGTATGAATGCCGTTGTTTTAAAGCGCTTAACTATTCTTTGGAATGATGCGGCTTTATTTACCGATGATTTTTCTCAGTTTAAACGCTTTAAAACGGAATTTTCGGACGATAAAAACTTGAAACTTTGTACCTATAATGTCCAACGCAAGGGGTTTGAGCAGTATTTTTATGGAGCAGCTATCTTCAAGGAAAGCCCCACAACTGTTAAAGTGTATGAGTTGGAGGATAAAACCAATAAAATTCGTAGTCCCGAACGGGCCACAACGAGTAATGAAAAATGGTTAGGTGCCATCTATCTTGATATTATTGATGTGTCTATAAAAGGCAAAACGTATTATACTTTGTTGGGTTATAATGGGCACGATGAATTTACTAAATCAAGGGTGATTGATGTGATGTATCTGCAAGGTAATCGTTTGGTTTTTGGTCATCCTATTTTTAGAACCGATAGATTAACCCGACATCGCATGATTTATGAATATTCGGCAGGTACCACCATGATGTTGCAATACGATGCTAATTTGAAGATGATAGTGATGGATAATCTTGAGCCTTCAGAATCGTTTTATACGGGGGTTTACCGTTTTTATGGCCCAGATTTTTCATACAATGCCTTTGAGTTTGTGAAAAATGAATGGGTTTTTATTCGTGATATCGACCTACGTAATCCTAAACTACCTAATCGCTAAGTTTTATTAGCTTTAAATTATAAGACTATGAGTACAACCTTTAACTATAATGTTGAGCAATTTGCAGACTTACGCATTTTGAGATTTCAAATACCAGAATTTGAGTCGTTACCTCTCAAAAAGAAAATGTACCTCTACTATCTGAGTCAAGCGGCTTTGTGTGGTAGGGATATTACTTGGGATCAAAATGGGAGATATAATTTGTGGTTACGCAGGGTGTTGACATTGGTGTACGAAACAACGCATGTTACATGTGCAACGCGTGACGAGTTTATTAGGTTTGAAGTTTATTTTAAGCGTGTGCTTTTTTCGGGTGGTTTCCACCATCATTATAGCACCGATAAATTAACACCCGAATTATCAGAAGCTGATGTTTCATTTTTAATTAATCACCTCAGCGTTTCCCAGCTTGACACTCTAGGGGTGACTAACACCAACGAATTATTAGCGAAACTAAGACTTATTTTTTGGGATGATACTTTTATGTTTAAACGGGTTTGTCAAGATCCAGACAAAGATTTGTTGCTTCACTCATCCAACAATTTTTATAGGGATGTAACTCAAACCGAAGTAGAGAATTATTATCAAACTAAAATAGACTCATCAATAGAAAATCCAGTTTCTCATGGGTTAAATAGTCGCTTACAAAAACAAAACAACCAACTTGTTGAGCTGGTTTGGAGTACCAAAGGCATATATGGTGAGGCTTTAACTCAAATAGTGAATTGGCTTAGAAAGGCATCTTTGGTTGCCGAGAATCCTGAGCAAGTTAACTACATTGAGACCTTGTGCCAGTATTACGAAACAGGTGATTTAAAACTTTTTGATAAATACAGTATTCAATGGTTGCAAGAGCATAAAGGAGATGTGGATTTTGTAAACGGTTTTATTGAAGTGTATGGCGACTCGTTGGGTTATAGAGCAACGTGGGAAAGTTTGGTAAATATTAAGGACAATGCTGCTTCGCTTAAGGCGGAGGTCATTAGTGAATATGCGCAGTGGTTCGAGAATCAATCTCCAGTGGAGGCCCGTTTTAGAAAGACCCAAGTGAAAGGTGTTTCAATGAAAGTGATAAGTGCGGTGATGTTAGGTGGCGATTGTTATCCAACCTCTCCCTTAGGTATCAACTTGCCTAATTCAGAATGGATACGTGAGTTGTATGGTTCAAAATCGGTGTCGCTCGAAAATATTAGTCATGCCTACCATCAAGCCTCATTAACAGCTGGTGTGGTTGAAGAATTTACGTATTCGATTAAAGATGTGGCACTGCATAGTACTTACGGTGCTTTGGCCGATAACTTGCATACCAATTTGCACGAGTGTTTGGGGCATGGTTCAGGGAGGATGTTGCCAGGTGTGAAGCAAGATGATTTAAAGGCTTATGGTTCTGTAATAGAAGAGGCTAGGGCCGATTTGTATGGTTTGTATTTTATGGCCGACCCCAAAATGTTAGAACTCAATTTGGTGCCTCATATGGATGTTTATAAGGTGCAGTATAATTCTTATTTGCGAAACGGCCTGATGGTGCAAATGGCTCGTATTCAAAAAGGCAAAAATATAGAGCAAGCTCACATGCGTAACCGTCAATTGGTTTGTAAATGGGTGCTTGAAAAAGGCCATGCAGATAAGGTGATAGAACGTAAGGAACGATGTGAAGGTAAAACGTTTTATGTCATCAACGACCATGAAAAACTACGTCATTTATTTGGATTGTTATTAGCCGAAGTACAACGCATTAAGTCAACAGGTGATTACGAAGCTGCACGTCATTTGGTTGAGACCTATGGGGTAGTGGTAGATGCTGACTTGCATGCTGAAGTGTTGCAGCGTTATGGAGCTCTAAATGTGGCACCATACAGCGGTTTTGTTAATCCGGTATTAACCCCGGTTTTAGATTCAGATTCTAACATTAAAGATGTAACCGTTACTTACTCCGAAGGTTATTTAGAGCAGATGTTGCGATATGGGACAGACTATGGTTTTGTCAATGATTATGATAGTATGTAGTAATAAAACAAGGTAGAAGCATATCAAATTTATGCTTCTACCTTGTTTTGTGTTTTGAAGTATTTCTTTGGTTTAGTTTTTATCTTCTGGTAAGTTTTTAGAATACATGTGTTTAATCACTTTTGCTTCAATGTAAAAGATGATTTCTTCAGCTATGTTTTTAATTAAATCACCTACGCGTTCAATTTTTTTGATGGTAGAAAATATAAAGAGTAGTTGTTTGATCTCATTAGGATGCTTTTTAATGAGTTCAACCATTTTGGTGGACGATTGAATATTTATCTCATTAAGAATCAAATCGCGCGAATGAATGTGGTATACTTTCTCAGGTGATTCTTCTTCGTAGGCGTCTAAAGCATCGTTAAGCATGCTGATGGCTGTGTCGGTCATCTCTTTAATACGCAGTTCCTTTTTAATATCTTCAGATACGGGACCTGTCATTTCTAATACATATTTAGCAATGGCATCAGCATTGTCTGCAATACGTTCTAGGGTAGAACATATGTTATAGGCCGCCATCACAAAACGTAAGTCTACAGCTACGGGATGATGTAATGCTAAGATGTTTTCACAGTCTGAGTCTATTTTTAACTCAATAGCATTGATGCGGCGTTCATTTGTAATTACATCCATGGCAATTTCTCTGTTGCCAGTATCAAAGGCCTTACACGCTTTCTCCATTTGGTTTGATACTAACATGGTCATTTCTAATAATGAAATACGTAAGGTTTTGAGCTCTTTTTCTAGTTGCATAATTATTTATTGTAAATAGGTGAGTAAAGATGATTAGCTGTTAGCCATTATCATCCAAATCGACCAGTAATGTAATTTTGTGTACGGGTGTGACTAGGATTTGTAAAAATGGTTTTTGTGTCAGAATACTCAACCATATCACCCATGTAAAAAAACGCCGTGTAATCGCTCACTCTACTTGCTTGTTGCATGTTATGTGTAACTATAATGATGGTATATTGCTTTTTTAAGTCTTCCATCAACTCTTCAATTTTAGCCGCCGCAATGGGGTCAAGTGCTGACGTGGGTTCATCCATCAGAATGATACTTGGCTCTACGGCTAAGGTACGTGCGATGCACAACCGTTGTTGTTGCCCACCAGACAAAGCAAGTGCACTTTTCTTTAAGTCATTTTTTACTTCATCCCAAAGAGCTGCTTGTTTAAGTGCTTTTTTTACCGCTTCATCAAGAATAGATTTTTTCTTAACGCCTTGTATTTTTAATCCGTACGCTACATTTTCGTAGATGGACTTTGGAAATGGATTCGGTTTTTGAAATACCATGCCAACGTGTTTACGTAACTCTTCTGTGCCCACATTTTTGTCATAAATATCTACCCCGTTAATGGTTATTTTACCTTCCATTCTGAATGAAGCAATAAAGTCGTTCATGCGATTGAAAGTGCGTAAGAATGTTGACTTCCCACATCCCGAAGGACCAATAAATGCTGTGATGGTATTTTTCTTGACGTTTAGATTTATGTTTTTAAGCACATGGTTATCGCCATAATAGACATTTAGATTTTCGCTCATCAACGTATTTTCTGATGATGAAGCTGATGTTGTTGAAGAGATTTTTTGGTCGTTCTCCATGGTATTTATTTTGCTACTTAGCGGTTTGTTTATGATGAATTGAGAGATGTGAGGCTCTTCTAATACTAATTCTTGTGTTATCATAACATTCGTTTTTGCCATTTGTGTCTGAAATAGATTGCAATGCCGTTCATGGCAAAGGTGATGATTAATAGGACGATGATTGCTGCTGCTGCATTGACTAAAAAGTCTGCTTGTGGTCGAGATGTCCAGTTGAATATTTGCATAGGTAATACGGTAAATTCATCCATGGGTGATTCGGGTACAAAAGGCACGTAAGCCAATGCTCCAATTACAATGAGTGGTGCTGTTTCGCCCATAGCCCTTGAAAGGGCTAGGATCGTACCCGTTAATATACCACCTGACGACGCTGGTAGTACTTGGCGACTTATGGTTTGCCATTTGGTAGCACCTAAGCCGTAAGAGGCTTCTCGTAATGTTTTTGGCACGGCTTTAATAGCTTCTCGCGTAGAGACAATTATAATTGGTAAAATTAATAAGGCTAAAGTAAACGCCCCTGCTAATAAACTAGCACCTAAATTTAATATGCGCCCAAATACTTCTAGGCCTAGTAGTCCATATATAATGGAAGGCACTCCTGCTAAATTGGCTATGTTTACTTCTAATAAATTGTTGATGCGGCTATGTTGTGCATACTCTTCAAAATATACGCCTGCTGCAATGCCAATAGGAATAGCTATGATGGCTGTGAGTCCCAATGCCCAAACGGTGCCTGTCCATGCGGGTAAAATACCTGCCTTACTTGCAAAACGAGATGGTAGGCTGGTTAAGAATGCCCAATCCACACGTGCATAACCATCAATAATAATGTCGAAAAGAAAGTAGGCTAATACGACCAAACCTACTAATGTGGCCATTATTCCCACAACTTCAAAGGCTTTATCTTTGATGATATTTATTTTACCATTCCTGTTTCTTTTCAAGAAAGGAGTTTGGTGTAAGGTGTTTGTTGTTGATAATGGCTTGTTATTCATAAGCTTGACGAAAACGTTTTTTTAACCAATAACTAATTGTGTTTAGTGCAAATGTGAAGATGAAAAGTGTGATGCCTGCTGCAAATATGGTTTGATATTCGATGGAGCCGTGAGGTACATCACCCAAACTTACTTGTACTATGTATGTGGTAATGGTTTCTACAGCAACGGTAGGGTCGAGGGTGAGGTTGGGTTGTTGACCAGCTGCAATGGCTACAATCATGGTTTCGCCAATAGCTCGTGAAATAGCTAGTATCACCGACACCACAATACCTGAGAATGCCGCTGGTATAATAACTTTAAATGATGTTTGAAAGCGGGTAGCTCCCATTCCAAAAGAGGCTTCACGTAATGGTTTTGGTACGGCTTGCATGGCGTCTTCACTCAACGAAGAGATTAGAGGTATAATCATGATTCCCATAACCAAGCCTGCCGATAGCGAATTAAACCCTTGTAATTCGGGGATGAGGTATTTAAGAGCGGGTGTAATCGTTGTTAGAGCAAAATATCCATAAACCACCGTCGGCACTGCTGCTAATAATTCAAGTAAGGGTTTTATGGTGCGACGAAATGAAGGGCGAGCATATTCTGATAGATACACGGCTATAGCTAATCCAACGGGCAATGCAAAGGCAATTGCAATAAAAGTAGTTAAAAATGTGCCAGCTAATAACGGCAATATACCAAAATGTTTACTTTCAAATAATGGCGTCCATTGAGTGCCTGAAATAAATTCCCAAATGCTAACATGTTCAAAAAAGCCTATCGACTCAGATATTAACACCCATAAAATTCCTACGGTGGTTAATACGGTGAGCAGAGCACTTGCTTTTAAACCGCTCTCAATTATTTTTTCTGATATTTTTTTGCTCATTAATGTATGCTTAGAAGGTAAATAACGAAGTCTCTAATTTGGTTAAGAGACTTCGTTTATGTGGGTGTTAATTATTTTACAAACTCTGCAAACTCAACACTTGCCTTTGTATACATGTCTTGAGGTAGTGCAACATAACCAACATCTTTAGCTATTTTACCAGCATTTTCGATGTAAAACTCTACAAAACGTTTAACCTCTGCTCTTGCTGCTGCTTGTTTGGTTACATAGATAAATACAGGACGAGATAAAGGAGAGTAGGTGTTAGAAGATACGGTTTCTAGTGTTGGAATCACAGGGCCAGTTCCGTTATCTATAGCAACTACTTTTAGTTTATCAAGGTTTTCTTCATAATAAGCCATGCCAAAAAATCCAATGGCATTTTTGTCAGATGCTATCCCTTGAACCAATACGTTATCATCAGAGCTATTGGTATAATCACCACGGCTTTTACCGCTTTCACCAACAATGGCTTCGGTGAAATAATCATACGTACCTGAAGCGGCATCAGGGCCATACAGACTAATTTTTTCATTTGGCCATCCAGCGCGTATGTCATTCCATGTTAGAATAACGCCTTCAGCTTGTGGTTCCCATAGTTTTTTTAATTCGGCAGTGGTTAAATAGTCTACCCAAGTGTTTTGTGGGTTAATAACTACTGCTAAGCCATCGTAGGCAATTGTAATCGATAAATAGTCGATGTTGGCTTCTTTACAAGCCGCAGCCTCTTTGTCTTTGATTGGACGTGATGCGTCATTGATATCCAGTTCTCCGCGACCAAATTTCTTAAAACCACCACCTGTTCCAGAAACGCCTACTGTTACTTTTACGTCTGGCGCTACTGCGCGAAATTCTTCTGCAATGGCTTCTGTTATTGGGTAGACGGTGCTACTTCCATCTATTTTTACATTGCCACTTAGTTCACTTTTACTTGTTTTGCTCCCGCCACATGAGGCTAGTGTGATGATGGCTGCTGTGGCTAAAATGCTTGTTAATTTCATTTGATACGTCTTTTATTTGTTAAAATCAGTTGCTTACTCGTTAATTGTTAATGATGTTTTGCTTTAATCTTTAACTGTGGCAAATATAGAGGGCATAATACGGCAGTTGATTATCTCAAAGTTAAGTTACTATGAAGAGGATGTTTTGTAATTGTTAACTCAATGTTAAGCGTGGTGAGAATCAGTGTTTTCTATTTTGAATTGGTTTAGGCTTGCACTAATTCTTTCCTTTAGAAATGATAATATGCAAATAGATTGTTAAGTATTAGTGAAATACAGCTTCTGTGAGGTTTACTTATGTCTAAAGAAATTTCCTTAGATTCACATCTCTCACAAATACTTTGTTTATTTCATATCTTTTTTGAGTTTGATTCGTATCTTCAAGAGGTCATTTAAAAAATATTGGTATGAAAAACTATAAATTACTTTCTCTTGTGGGATTAGGTGTTTTGATGAGTTTACAGCTTGGGTTGTCTCAATTTCAACAAGTGGGCTCTACTGTTGTAGGAGTAAATGCACAAAATAATTTTGGATGGTCGGTTAATTTAAGTCTAGATGCAAAAACCTTTGTTTCTGGGAATAGGCTGTTTAATATGGATGAGAATACTTGGACTCAATTAGGAACCGTTATTTGCCCTTGCAACACAAAGAGTATTGTATCTATGGCCGATGCCACAAATGTAGTTTTTGGTGATGCCTCCTCAAATAAAGTTGCCACTTACGCTTACATTAGTCAAAATTGGATTTCATCCTCTGATGGTATTAGCAGCCAAACGGGTAGTATATCTTTGGGTGACGCCGTTACTTTGCGTAATGGCTTTAATTCGGTGCTAGCCTCTGGGGATGCCTTAGCAAATAGAGCCAATGCTTATTTTGATTATCTAGGTATTTGGATACCCTTTGCTAAACCTATTTTGGGTGAGGCTGTAGGTGATAAGTGTGGTGCCGCCTTAGCCAGCAGTGCTGATGGGTTTACCATTGCAGTAGGTTCGCCTCTTAACGATGGTGGTGGTGTGGATGCTGGTCATGTACGTATTTTTCATTTTCCAGAAGAAAAACTTCCTGTGCCTGACCCAGGTCCTACGCCTGATGGCGAAGAGCCACCTCCAGCAGAGCAATGGACACAAATAGGTTTAGATATTGATGGTTTAGCCGCTGGCGACCAAGCCGG
>QKIO01000243.1 GCA_003251015.1 Bacteroidales bacterium | reverse complement strand
TTGTGTTTGAGAGAGAGGTTGATGCGTGCAATGCCAGAGTTGAAAATCTGTTTAAAAAACGCTTTGAACTTGGTTCTTCTCTTATGGTAAACAAAAGCATCCTTTATAAGTCCTACCTTTAAACCACCCTTGTTAGCTCTGATGCTAAAATCTAAATCCTCACCAAAACGCATGTCTGAAAATCCATTTAGTAACTCAAAGTGTCTTTTTGAGATGCCTAGATTAAAGCTACGAGGGTAGAATTTATCCATTTTCTTGTGGCCACCCCGAATGCCGCCTGTTGTAATTAGCGAGGTCATAGAATAACTAATAGCTTTTTGTACAGGCGTAAAAAAAGCGTGCGCCTTATCTGGTCCACCAAAACAATCCAAGGGATATTTTGCTATGTAATCAAAAACGATTTCAAAATAGTTGGATGGCACAATGCAATCAGAATCAAAAAAAACCAGTGTTTCACCTTTTGCTTTAGAAGCGCCGTAGTTACGGGCTAACCCTGGGCCTTTATTGGTTTGAAAAAAATAATGTAAATCAAGTTGGGCGAAATAGGGCTTGAGTATTTCTTCACAGGTGTCGTTAGACCCATCTTCAATAACTATAACCTCAAAATTACCTTTAACGGATTGTAACGTGAGCGATTCAAGAAGTTCCCCTATTTCGTCGGGTCTATTATATACAGGTATAATAACTGAGAATTGCATAGTTGTAGCTTTTCATCAAAGGTAATAGAAACATTAGTTCTAGGAAGTGAATAAATGTTAAAGCATAATTATAGTTCTTGTGATAATCTAATTTTCACATGTTTTATCGATCAAAAGTAAAACTTATTAAGAGCTTGTTTTCGTTTTAAAGAAAAATATGAGCAAATTTGCATTTTATTAATAATAGCCGTGATAATTAAAGTTTAAAATTAATTTTAGATAACATGACAAAGAGTTCACTTCAAATTGCAAGAGAGAGTTACAATCCTAAATTACCAACGTCGTTAATGGGTGATGTTAAGATTGTTGAAGGAAAAAAAACAGAATCGGTAGCTGATCAAGCTGAGATTAAAGATATATTTAAAAATACCTATGGCTTGCCATTGTTGACATTTGAACCTGGTCAAGCTAGTTCTAAGTCGGCAGTTAATGTTGGTGTTATTTTGTCTGGTGGTCAAGCGCCAGGTGGTCACAATGTTATTTCTGGTATTTTTGATGGTTTGAAGAAACTAAACTCGGATAGCAAGTTATATGGCTTTTTAGGTGGTCCTGGTGGTTTGGTTGATAATCAATATGTTGAACTAACAAGTTCTTTTATTGATGAATATAGAAATACTGGTGGTTTTGACATCATTGGTTCTGGACGTACTAAATTAGAAGAAGAAGCGCAGTTTGAGAAAGCTTTGAAGAATTGTAAGGCGTTAGGTATTACTGCACTTGTTGTAATTGGTGGTGATGACTCAAATACCAACGCTTGTGTATTAGCCGAGTATTATGCTCAGCATAAATCAGGAGTACAGGTAATTGGGGTTCCCAAGACCATTGATGGTGACTTGAAAAACGAAATGATTGAAACTTCTTTTGGTTTTGATACCGCTTGTAAAGTATATAGTGAGTTAATTGGTAATATCCAACGTGATGCTAACTCAGCCAAAAAATATTGGCATTTTATTAAACTTATGGGTCGTTCAGCTTCTCATATTGGCTTAGAATGTGCTTTGCAAACTCAGCCAAACGTGTGTATTATTTCAGAAGAGGTGGAAGCTAAAAAGCAGACACTTGATGATGTTGTTACCTATTTAGCAAACGTGATTGCAAAACGTTCGGCAAATGGTGAGAATTTTGGTACTGCGCTTATTCCTGAAGGTTTGGTAGAGTTTATTCCTGCCATGAAAAAACTCATTTCTGAATTAAACGATTATTTAGCTCATAATGAGGAAAAAGTAAATTCATTAGAAGGTGAAGTAGAGAAAAGAGCTTTAGTAGCAGAAAATTTATCATCTGAATCACGTGCTGTATTTGTGTCTCTACCAAGTGCTATTGCAAATCAATTAATGGCAGATCGTGATCCTCATGGTAACGTACAGGTGTCGTTAATCGAAACCGAGAAGATGCTTATTGATATGGTAAAAACCAAACTTGCTGACATGAAAAAAGAAGGTAAGTTTGCAGGTAAGTTTGCAGGGCAACCTCATTTCTTTGGTTACGAAGGGCGTTGTGCTGCACCATCAAACTTTGATGCGGATTATTGTTATTCATTAGGATTTACGGCATCTGTTTTGATAGGGGAAGGTAAGACTGGGTATATGGCTTCGGTGCGTAATTTAACTGCTCCTGCTGCAGAGTGGATTGCTGGTGGTGTACCTGTTACTATGATGATGAATATGGAACGTCGTCATGGTCAAATGAAACCAGTTATTCAAAAGGCATTAGTTCGTTTAGATGGCGCTCCATTTAAACGTTTTGTTGAATGTCGTGATTCATGGGCTGTTAATACGGAGTATGTTTATCCTGGTCCGATACAGTATTTTGGTCCTACCGAAGTATGTGATCAACCAACGAAGACGTTACAGTTAGAGCAAAAAAAATAGTATATTACTATAGATTATTAAAACCAGCAATTTTTAGTTGCTGGTTTTTTTATAGCTTTGCGCATTCAATCAATTAAGTAATTAATCTCCTTTTTAACTGAAATTATGTCTAAAATAGTTACGTTATCAGAAGCTGCTTCCATTGCTTTGCATGCCATGGTTTTAATAACACGTAGTACAGAGAAATTAAATGTGGGGCAAATAGCTGAATCCATAGATAGTTCTAAACATCATGTAGCAAAAGTAATGCAGCGTTTGGCCAAAGAAAACTTTGTGGCTTCTAACCGCGGCCCTAGTGGTGGTTTTGTTCTAAAAATGAAACCTGAAGATATTACTCTGTTAGAGATTTATGAATCGATAGAAGGTAAAGTTCATATTCAAAACTGCCCAGGCGATAAGTTAAATTGCCCTTTTGGTGGCTGTTTGTTGGGCGATTTATCAAATAGTATGACCAAAGAATTTAAAAAATATATGGAGAGCAAGACACTACAGGATTATGTTTATTGATGTGTGTTTTTGTTGGTTTTACCATGTGTTACATGTTTACAAAATGGATGGAGTGAACGGCTACCACACCGGCAGTTTCGGTGCGTAAGCGTGCATCACCCAAACTAATCGCTTTTGCATTTAAGTTTAATGCATCAAGAACCTCTTTTTCTGAGAAATCTCCTTCTGGGCCTATCATTATGATGGCGTTGGTGTTTTGTTGGTAGATATGCTTAATAAGTGGCTTTTCACCTTCTCTACAATGCGCTATAAATAGGTTGTTGTTTGAGTTTGCCTTAATAAAGTCATTAAACTTGGTTAGTTCGTTGACTTTGGTGAAGGTTGACTTTAGCGACTGCTTTGAAGCAGATATTACAATTTTTTCAAGTCTATCAATTCTTAAATTGCGTCTTTCTGAATGATGGCACAAAATAGGGGTAATCTCGTCTATGCCCATTTCCACAGCCTTTTCGATAAACCATTCTAAACGGTCGTTGTTTTTAGTTGGTGCAATGGCCACGTGCAAGTAGTAAGGACGTGGCTTGGCTTGTTGTATTGATATGACTTTTAATTGGCATCGTTTAGGGTGAGCTGTAGTTATGGAGCATTCAAAAATCTGCCCTTTCCCATTAGTGACGTAGATTATATCACCTTCTTTATGACGAAGTACATTGATGCAATGTTTGCTTTCTAATTCGTTTAAGTTTCCTGTGCCAGCAAAAGCTGAATCAAAAAATAATTCCATTATAACTGAGTAAATTGATAGCGAATATTTATTTATTACTTTTTAGAATGGCGAGTGCCATATTTAAGATGGTTGGGTCGTCAAGTTCGATAATACCACCATCTGGGCCTTGCTGATAATGCAAACCCACACAACATTCCTTTTTGTAGTTTGTGGCTCCAAAATAGTTACGTACGGTGTCAATATCAACATTCAATTTTTTTGCAATATCCAACAAACTTCCTTCAGGTAAAGTGTCTTTAATTGTTCGAAGTTTGTTAAAGCTTATTTTAACGCCCATTAAGTAATGAAATTGTGATTTTAAATGCAATGTAATTGATTTTATTGACCTCTTTAACAATTTGCACCTAATTTTTATTAATTATTTACAATGATATAGTAGTTGTTAGTAATTATAAGAACGTTGAAGTGTATTGGTCTATATCAACAATGTATCTTTCATGGGCACCAATGACGTAGGAAACTTGTGTGGAGTCGGTAATAACTACATCAAAAAATAGTTTGTATCCATCGATGTATTTGAGGCGTGCCTTGCAGGTTATTACGGCGCCTTCTTTTATTGGAACTAGATGTTTAATGTTCATTTCAATACTAATGCTATCGGTGCCTATGGGTAATTTGTCGTTGAGTAGTGCAATGCATGTTTGTTCTATGAACAAGGTCGTTGCAGGGGTGGAAAGAGCTGCTATTTGGCTGGTTTTTTTGAGTGAGGCCAAGTCTTCCGCATGAACCCGCATTTCTAATTCAAAATGTGTATTTGCTTTTAGTTCTTGGTGCCATTCTGGCTCCGTATTCTTTAGTGTAGTCATGGTTGTATGTTTATTAATATTAAAGATACAATTATTCGTCAATAGCCGACTTTGAACTTCAAAAAAAATCCCATTGAAAGACTAATTCAATGGGATTCATTTTTTGATATTTATACCTAGAATTCTGAAGTGAAATGAAATTCTATGTTTTTAAAATTATCCTGAGCCATTTGTAACATGTATCCAGAATCGGCCATAAATACATCTCTACCTGATTTGTCTTTTGCCATGTATTGAAGTTTACGTTTTTTAAAGTCATCAAGCTGTACCTTATCTGTACTTCTCAACCAACAAGCCTTATGTAGATTAATAGCTTCGTAACGACACGATGCGCCATACTCATGCAATAGTCGGTATTGAATAACCTCAAATTGAAGTGCTCCAACGGTTCCAATTACCTTACGGCCGTTAAATTGGCTAGTGAATAACTGAGCCACGCCTTCGTCCATTAACTGGTCGATGCCTTTAGCTAGCTGTTTGGCTTTCATAGGGTCATCATTTTCGATGTACCTAAATAATTCTGGTGAGAAACTAGGTAATCCCTTGTAATGAATTTTTTCACCTTGCGTAATGGTATCGCCAATTTTGAAGTTTCCAGAATCAGGAATACCAACGATGTCGCCAGGATAGGCCTCATCAATGATAGATTTTTTATCTGCCATAAAAGCAGTAGGGCTCGAAAATTTCATGTTTTTACCATGACGAACGTGTAGGTAATTAGTGTTGCGTTCGAATTTTCCAGAGCAAACTTTCACAAAGGCAAGTCTGTTTCTGTGATTTGGGTCCATGTTGGCGTGTATTTTAAATACAAAGCCTGTAAATTTCTCTTCGTCAGGCATTACCAAACGTTCCTCTGCTTGAGATGGCAGGGGCGAAGGGGCTATCTTTAAAAAGCAGTTAAGCAATTCGCGCACTCCAAAGTTGTTTAGTGCACTTCCAAAAAAGACGGGTGCAACGTTACCCGAGAGGTAGGTTTCGTTTTCAAATGGTGGATATACACCTTCTACTAATTCTAATTCTTCGCGTAATAATTTGGCTGCTTTATCACCTATTGATTCATCAATTTGAGCATCGTTAATGTTGCTGATGGAGATACCATCTTCTAACGTTTGCTTGTTGGGTTCGAATAGGAATAGACTTTTTTCAAATAAGTTATAAACTCCTTTAAAGGTGTTCCCACTGCCAGCAGGCCAGCTCAATGGACGGACTTTGATTTTTAGTTCTTCTTCCACTTCATCAAGAAGGTCAAATGGGTCTTTGCTAGGACGGTCCATTTTGTTGATAAAAACCATCACTGGCGTATGTCTCATCCGACATACTTCCATTAATTTACGTGTTTGTGTTTCTACGCCTTTTGCAGCATCAACCACAATAATGACACTATCAACAGCGGTGAGTGTACGGAAGGTATCTTCGGCAAAATCTTGGTGACCAGGTGTGTCAAGAATATTTACTTTACATCCTTCATACTCAAAACCCATTACCGAGGTTGCCACAGAAATACCACGTTGTTTTTCGATTTCCATGAAATCGGAAGTCGCAGTCTTTTTTATCTTGTTCGATTTAACAGCGCCAGCAACGTGTATGGCACCACCAAAAAGTAATAATTTTTCGGTCAAAGTTGTTTTACCAGCATCGGGGTGGCTAATAATGGCAAAGGTTCTTCTTCTTTTTATCTCTTCTTTAAATCCCATTGTTATATTTTTTCGGATGCAAAAATACAATAGTTAGTTCGATTTTAGATGTTATAAGGACTAGTAATTGTCAAACTAAAAGGTAAGTTACCTTTTGATGGGCTTCATTAGCGTTAAAATGCTGTAAACTATACTTTGTTTTATTGGTTATTAGCTGATATAGTTCTATTTTGGCTAAGCTAAATTTAGTGGTTTTATTACTCTAAATAGACCTTTGATTAAAAGGTTAATTAGCCTGTTTAATCCGAGTGAGGGGTTTGATTTTAGAATTGTTTATTTTGCATAAATTGAGTTTATTATGACGTGTTGGACTAATTATCATGGGCATTGCGATTATTGCGATGGGCAGAAGCAGATAGAGGAATATATAATAAAGGCTATTGAACTAAATATGCTTGCAATAGGGGTTTCTTCTCATGGGCCAGTGCCTTTTTTAAGCGATTGGCACATGCCAGCCTTTAAACTTAAATCTTATTTAGAAGAGTTAGAGTCCTTGAAACATAAATATAAAGCTAAAATTGAAGTGTATTCTTCCTTGGAGGTTGATTATGTGCCTGGAGTTATGTCTTGTATTCATCCCAGTATCTTGAAGGCAAATTTGGATTATACTGTTGGTTCTGTTCATTTTGTGGATAGTTACGAAAATGATGTCCCGTGGGCTATTGATGGCGCAGCAAATGATTTTAAGGCTGGTTTAGATGTCATCTTCCAAGGTAATATGAAAGCAGCCACTCAGCGTTTTTATGAATTACAACGCGAAATGATACGTACCGCTCCACCTACCATTGTAGGTCATCTAGATAAAATGAAGATGCACAATTCTACTTTTGGTTACTTTGATGAACGTGAAGAGTGGTATTTGTCTGAGGTAAGACAAACCTTAGAATTGATAGCCGAGAAGAAACTAATTGTAGAGATTAATACCAAAGCCTTTTTAACCTTGGGGTTGTTATATCCAGGTCCAGAATGGTTTGCTACCATCAAGGACTTAGGCATTCCAATAACCATTAACAGTGATGCTCATCATCCCGATAAATTACAATCGAGTTTTGTGCCTGTAGCAGAGTTATTGATGAATGCTGGCTTCACCCATTTACATACTTTAATAGGAGGTCAATGGAAACCTGTTCCTTTTTCTAGGGATGGATTAGCGTTGTAGCCTTTTATTTGATAGTTGCTACTAAACCCATTACGGCACCATATATTACACTGGTTGTTGGACTTGATGTAATAGGACAGGAACCAGAATTACAACCAATAAAGTAGTAATAGGCATATCCTGCAATGGCACCAACAGCAATTCCAATGTAAGTGGTGCGTGTAACGTGTTTTTTTATTTTATCTAAAATCTTCATAGTTTCACCGTTTAAGTTTACAAATATACAAAACATCTAATAATGTAGATATGTTTATTCGTTTTATTTTTACTTTAGTATTGTGTTGTAGCTTGAGTACTTACGCTCAAGATATAAAAGTTGTTTTGTCTAAACGACTTGCATTGGTTGATTCTATACCGCAAATAAGTTTGAAAAAGCCAGAGTTAAATGCCATTAGTGCTGTGTTAGCAGCCTATGTTAAAAACGAACGCTTTGATGGTTTTGAAAACGAAGGGAAGTTACCTAAAGAAATAAAGTATGTACGTTCAAATTCGGGTGAATTTGAGTTGTTTGTCTTTTGGAAACCACTTAATAGTATGACAAATTATGTGTGTTGGGTTTTGAAACAAAATGGAAATCCAATTTCGGTGTATCAATTTAACGATGAGATACTTTATAAGCCATTAAAAGATAAAGCCATTACTAATTACACACCAAGTATAGAAACGTTTAGTTTTGATGGTTACATTCGTGAAGCCTTGACGATTAAAGACGTGGCGAGTGGTAAGGATGTGATTACTTTGGCTGATTTAGCTCTGCTCTGTGATTTTGAAAAATTAGCTCTTTGTAAAACAGATGACGAATTAGATAGTATGAATGCCATTGTTTTAAAGCGCTTAACTATACTTTGGAATGATGCGGCTTTATTTACCGATGATTTTTCTGAGTTTAAACGCTTTAAAACGGAATTTTCGGACGATAAAAACTTGAAACTTTGTACTTATAATGTCCAACGCAAGGGGTTTGAGCAGTATTTTTATGGAGCTGCTATCTTCAAGGAGAGCCCCACAACTGTTAAAGTGTATGAGTTGGAGGATAAAACCAATAAAATTCGTAGTCCCGAACGGGCCACAACGAGTAATGAAAAATGGTTAGGTGCCATCTATCTTGATATTATTGATGTGTCTATAAAAGGCA
>QKIO01000257.1 GCA_003251015.1 Bacteroidales bacterium | reverse complement strand
CAACTTACCAGGTAAACCAAGTATTTCGCCCGAATGCATTTGCCATATTGTTTCAAATAAACTAAGCTCATTTTGGTAGATACTAGGCGCTTTTAGTTCTATCTTATCAAATTTGGTGTCACACCCTTCTGACTTGCCCTTAAATAAATACGACCTATTGATGGCATACACCGTATCGCCAATGCTTTCAACGGCTACAAATTTAGTAATGTCCACATTAAGTTGAAAAGGCTGCCATTGAGCCAACTCTTTATTATAGGCAAACAAGCCAAACTGAGTGGCAGCGTATAAACAACCATCTTCAGAGCGATGAACATCAAATACCTTGCGGTTATCCATGCCTTTGGGGAAACCCGCATTAACAGAGGAATATTGCTTAAACGTAGAATCGGTTTGCCAAACACCAATATTGCCAAACACCCAAATGCTATCAGAGTTAATAATAACATTGCCCTTTAGTGCCCCATTATTCCAATTATGATACTGAAAGTCTGTAGGTAATATGGTTCGAGGCACATCAACCCTAGAGAAAAAGGCTCTATGATTCATGAAAATACCAGTGATGCTGTAATACATCAGCAAAATTGAAATAATTAAGCCTGGCCACTTATGGAGTTTCTTGTATGTTTTTACAAGCTTATTCATGTTAAATCTTTTTAGTCGCATTTTTTTAGTTCTACACTATAAAATCGGTTCACAATGGTTTGTCGGTAGATAATATACTTGACTACTCTATAATGTCGATGTAATGGTTTCACTTTCTTATAAAAATGGGTTAAGAATAGTTGGAGGCTCCAGGTTTTGTTTATATTGTTAAATACTTATTAAGTCTTGTAACTAATAAAAATGAAGAGTGTATAGATAGTTATATTCAATCTATATGTCATAATTTAAGTTAGTTACTGCATTGGATTGAAGTGAGTGTTGAATTTTTACAAAACTAATCAAAAAACAGGGTGTCAAAATCCATTTCTATATATAAATCTATTCTCAACCTCTTATTTTTTTTATTTACTCTCAGAGGCTATCATTTGATGCGGAGCTAAGTTTTCCGAACGTCAAAGAGTCTTTGTACATTCTTTATAACTTTGGTAAGTTATACAACATAAAATTTTAGTATGTACATAATATGGGATGTATGAAATCTTTATTTTCCTTTTATTAACACTAGCAAGAAGGAGAAATGTTAAAAGGTTTTTATATTTTTGACCTTCGATTGTTTTGCATCTTTTGCCACTTGGTAATCTAATAGCTTCCTGTTGTAATTCAGTTGACTAGTATTAGGACGATTAGTGGTATGTAATTAAAAACTGAATGAATTTAAGTTATATAGTTGATGGTTTAGTTGTTGGGTTTTCCGCTTCAGTTCCTCTTGGACCAATAGGCGTACTGTGCATTCAGCGCACCCTCAATAAAGGACGTTTATCTGGTTTTATTTCTGGATTAGGAGCTGCCATGTCTGACACCATTTATGCCATTATTGCTGGTTTTAGTTTGTCTTTTATTGTTGGATTTATCGAAACGCAACTTCTGTGGATTCAAATTATAGGCGCTGTGATTCTTATATCTATGGGTTTAAAGATTTACAATACCAATCCAGCAGAACAACTGCGTCGACAGAAGCGAAATACCAAAACGTTAATTCAAGATTTCTTCTCTACTTTTTTTATTACTATAGCTAATCCTTTGGCTATCTTTCTTTTTTTAGCTTTTTTTGCAGGATTAGGCGTGGTGGCCAAGGAGCAGACTATGTTTGATCAATTGGCCTTAATATTGGGTGTGTTTTTAGGTGCGGCTACTTGGTGGTTGATATTAACCTCTCTTATTAGTTTGTTTCGCTCAAAAATTAATCTTCGTCGTTTATACTGGATTAATAAGATAGCGGGGGGTGTTATTGTTGTGTCGGTATGTATCCTTTTTACTATTTGGACGGTGAAGGAATACTTTTTAAGCTAGAAAATAGTTGGCTTTGGATTATACCTTGTGAAAGTAAGGGCTTAAAATAGACTCAATTAGTTTGGGTAATCGAAGTGGTTTACGTGTGGTAAGATCTAAAAAGGCTAAGGTAGAATACCCCTCATTGATGAGTTCTCCTTCTTGATTATAGATTAAGTAGTCGAAACGAATACGACTAGATGGAAATGTATTAACCTGAGTCTCTATAATTAATTGATCATCATATAGAGCTGGTTGTTTAAACTTAAGGTAGATATCAACTAAAGGCAGTATTATTCCAGCTTCTTCAATTGTTTTATAACTCAAGCCCAGTTCTCTAAAAAGCTCTGTACGTCCTATTTCGCAGTATGTAGGATAATTTGCATTGTTAACAACACCCATCTGGTCCGTTTCGCAATACCTTACCCTGATAGACGTTCTGTTTTTGACCATTTTGTTATTGTTTTAAGGGGGAGTTTGGCTCTTTGGCCATCATCTTATAGGCTTGTTTGTCTACAAAACCAGGGAAAAACTTCCTTAAAAAAACCGTTGTTTTGCCTTCTAGAAGCGTTAATACTAAGGTGCGTTTGCGTTTTTTGATGGCCTTAGCTAAATGTATGGCAACGTCTTCTGCTGACATCATTTTTTCTTCTCGTCGGGGTGTTTCCCCTTGACATTGCCCATGGGCAGTTAATGCAGATTTACGCACGTTAGAGGCTGTAAAGCCAGGGGCTGCAATCATAACGTGTAAGCCTGTTTTTAAATTCTCGATTCGTAAGGTTTCTAAAAATCCATGCATGGCAAATTTAGAAGCCGAATAACCAATGCGGGCTGGTAATCCTACAAAACCAGCTATGGAAGATATTCCAACTACACTTCCTTTTTGTTGCAGTAAATAAGGTAATGCAAACTTAGTGCAATACACAGTGCCCCAGAAGTTAACGGCCATCACTTGTTTGATCACATCCAATTGCACGTCTTTGAATAAGGCACGCATGGAAATGCCCGCGTTGTTGACGAGTATGTCTATGTAACCAAATTTAGTAATGGTTTCATCCACCATTCGTTTGCAATCCTCCTCCAGACTAACATCTGTTTGTATGGCTAAAACTCGCGTTCCATTGGCCTCTAATTCTTGAGCTAGAACTTGAAGTTTGTCGATACTACGAGCAGCTAAGGTCAGACGAGCTCCTCGCTTAGCAAATTCACGTGCACAAGCCATGCCAATGCCCGATGAAGCTCCCGTTATAATAATGACTTTGTTTTTCATTTTTTCTTATCCTCCTTGCAAGAACGTCTCAAAGTTAAAAAAAACAATAACAATGGCTATTGTCTCGCGTTAAAATGATGTTTTTAATAGATGCTTTAAAGGTGGACTTGTTTTTTTTGAAATGGTGGATGTGTTAGATTGATACTTGTTAATTAAATCGGTATAAGGTTGTTATTTTAGAGCTAATTAAATGATTTTAAAAGCAAAAATTATAACATGCTTGACGTTAAAAAATATGAAATTATTCTTTCTTTGATGAACTTTTTTTTATTCGAAGTGTCTTAATGTTGTGTTTTATTGGAAAGCAATAAAATTCTAATTTTCTTTGTAGTCAAATTATTACCATAAAAATAGAAAAAATGGAAATAGGTAGAAATAAAATGGTTACTTTATCTTATGAGTTGAGGCTTAATAGTGTTGACGGTGAAGTAGTTGAAAAAACAGAAGCAAGTGCTCCTTTGGAATTTGTTTTTGGTGCAGGTAAAATGTTAGAGATGTTTGAGGACAAATTAGAAGGCCTTAAAAAAGGCGCTTCATTTGATTTTGAATTATCTGCAGAAGAAGGTTATGGTGAAGTAAATCCAAATGCAGTAGTTGATATACCAAAGAATATATTTGAGATTGATGGTAAAATTGATGAACAATTAATCGCTGTTGGTAATCATGTACCTATGCAAGATGCACAAGGAAACCGTTTGAATGGTATTGTACTAGAAATTACGGATACTACCATTAAAATGGACTTTAACCATCCATTGGCTGGTGATAGCTTATTCTTCAAAGGCGAAGTAATTGAAGTGCGTGAAGCTACTGAAGATGAGTTGATTTCTAGCTGTGGTTCTGGTGGTTGTGGTTCTGGTGGTTGTGGATCTGGCGGTTGCGGATCTCATGAGCATGAACATGAGCATGCTCAATCAGGTGGTGGCTGCGGAAGTGGTTGTAACTGTGGATAATAAACTAAGATCAATAGTGGGGGAAGTAGGAATACTTCCCTTTTTTTGTTTTATCACCTGTGGCACTTTGGGAGTCTGCTTATAATCTTCTATTTTTGCGCCTATTATATTAAACTAATACTAATTGTTTAAACTCACTTATATGTCTGGTAATTCATTTGGAACTCTTTATCGCTTAACATCATTTGGCGAATCGCATGGTAAAGCAGTAGGGGGTGTTATAGAAGGTGTGCTTCCAGGAACGGAGATTGACGAGCTTTTTATTCAAGCTGAGTTAAATCGTCGTCGTCCAGGGCAATCAGCCATCACCACACCACGCGATGAAGCCGACCAGGTGGAATTATTGTCTGGGGTGTTTGAGGGCAAAGCCACTGGTACACCTATTGGTTTTGTGATATGGAACAAAGATCAACGTTCGAAGGATTATGGTAATATAAAAGATGTGTATCGTCCTTCTCATGCCGATTATACTTATCAAAGCAAATACGGTATTCGTGATTACCGTGGTGGAGGTCGTTCATCGGCACGTGAGACCATTGCTCGTGTAGTGGCTGGTGCTGTTGCTAAGTTGATGTTGAAAGAATATGGCGTAACGGTTCATGCTTTTACCTCTAGTGTAGGACCTATTCAACTCAATAAATCATTGGCAGAGTTAGATTTGTTAAATGCAGAAACGAATATAGTGCGTTGTCCTGATGATGCCAAAGCTGAAGAGATGATTGCTTACATCGACCAAGTGCGTCGCGATAAGGACTCGGTAGGTGGTGTGATTACCTGTGTGATCAAAAATACACCAGTAGGGTTAGGCGAGCCTGTATTTGGTAAGTTACATGCCGAATTGGGCAGTGCCATGTTGAGCATCAATGCCGTGAAAGGATTTGAGTATGGTTTAGGATTTGGAGCTACGCATCTAAAAGGATCAGAGCATAATGATGAGTTTTACATGGATGGCGACAAAGTGCGCACACGTACTAATAACTCAGGTGGTATTCAGGGTGGTATTTCAAATGGAGAGGATATCTACTTTAATGTGGCTTTTAAACCTATTGCAACCATCTTAAAAGAACAAAGTACGGTAACCAAGGATGGTGAAGAGGTTAAATCAACCACCGAAGGTCGTCATGACCCCTGCGTTTTGCCGCGTGCAGTGCCTATTGTAGAAGCGATGGCTGCCATGGTTATAGCTGATTATATTTTATTGAATAAGATGTATCGTTAAATAAAACGATAGTTATAAATAAAAAGGCTGAATGATGGATTTAATCTATCATTCAGCCTATTTCGTTTAGTCAATAACAGTAATTAAGTCTGTTTTACTATTTCTAACCTTGGTAAGATTAACCAACCAATCTTTTTCGCTGTCGCGATAACCTATTGGTAACATTACACAACTGCGTAAACCTTTTGATCTAAGTTCAAGAATTTCGTCTAATGCCGATGGGTCAAAACCTTCCATAGGCGTTGTGTCAACACCAACAAAGGCTGCTGCCGCTATAGCCATCGCAAACGAAATATAAGCCTGGCGAGCCGCATGAGCAAAGTTTACTTCAGCATCACGTTGTGGATAAGAAGCAAGAAGCGATTGACGGTAGTTTTCCCATCCTTCGTTTTTAAATCCTCTTATTTCATTGGTGAGGTCAAATATTTTATTGATTCGATCTGCCGTATACGTATCCCATGCTGCAAAAACCAATAGATGTGAACAGTCGGTAACAACAGATTGGTCCCAAGCAATTTTTCTAATTTTAGCCTTTATCTCAGGATTTGTAATCACTAAAATCTCAAAAGGTTGTAGTCCACTTGAAGTGGGAGCTAAACGAGCAGCCTCTAGTATATTATCAAGTTTGTCTTGAGTTACCTTTTCGCCATTCATGGCTTTAGTGGCGTAACGCCAGTTTAATTTATCTATTAATTCCATTTGTATTTATTTATAAGAGTGAATATTATTTCTAGTTTTTTGTAGTATTTACTGTTTATATCTTAATGCTATCCCATGCCGATTGAAACGCATCCTTAAGCGTTTGTTGATTTAATGGATGTAAATTTCGTTTGTGCATATTGATCAAAAATGTCATAGGGTAAATTGTGTAAGCGTATAATAAATAGGGAGATATATTTTTAATAAGATCTTCTTTTACTCCTCTTTCCATTAACTCAAACAAGGGCTGTATTTTTGTCAGGCCTTCTTGTCTAGTGGGCTCATCAATCATTGGCGTGTTATCACATTGCGCTAAAAAGGATGCCTCATCGGGATTGTTGAGTTTAAAATTCATCATATTAAACCATATCTGTTCAAAACTTAATTTTACTGGATTATTGGGGGTATAGTCACTAAAGGCCATGTTTGTAAAGTCTGTTTTTACTTCAATATACAAGCGGTTAATCAAATCTTGTTTGTTTTGGAAATAGAGGTAGATAGTCGCAGGTGATACCTTTGCTGTCTTAGCAACCTTTGCCATAGACGCTTCTTGTATACCTCCATTATTTACTAATGTCAACGTAGCTTTTAATAAAGCTGTGCGTTTATCAATACTCTTTTGTAGAAGAGCCATCGGATGCTTTTTAAATAACAATAAAAAAGAATGAACATTCATTAAACACAGAGATTGGCATTTGGTTCATTTTGTTGTGTGTTATAATTTTTTAAGGTCGTTTATTGATTGTTTTAGGTATTTCTGCATATTTAGTATGTTCTTTAAATAGGAATAATCCATTGTTTACTAGTTAACCTATATTAATGCACAGTTAATAGACTAATTAGAAACAAAATCCACTTTTTTTTGTCATACTAGCAATCAAATACTAAGTTTAGTTCTTGTATAATCTTTAAATATTAGTTTGATGAGTTCTTTACCTCCCAATAAACCTTCCTTTAGGGAGGCATTTTTCTTCTGGCTCAAGTTAGGGTTTATCAGTTTTGGTGGGCCTGCGGGTCAGATAGCTATCATGCATGAGTTTTTGGTAGAAAAAAAGAAGTGGATTTCTGAGAGTCGGTTTATGCACGCCCTCAATTTCACCATGATACTACCTGGGCCTGAGGCGCAACAACTAGCCACTTATACCGGTTGGTTGCTGCATGGAAAAAAAGGAGGATTAATAGCGGGTCTTTTCTTTATTTTGCCGTCTATGTTTATTCTTTTAGGATTAGCTACTTTATATGTTAGTTTTGGTGCTATACCATGGGTTTACGCCTTGTTTAGTGGTTTGAAACCAGCTGTTATTGCCATTGTGTTACTTGCACTCTATAAAATAGGTTCTAAATCACTGCTCACCAAGTTGCATGTGTTCATTGCCTTGATGGCATTTGTTGGCATTTTCTTTTTTAACATTCCTTTTCCAACCATTATTATTGCTGCTTTATTACTTGCTTTCATTAGTCGCAAGTTATTGCCTTCATGGTTTAAGCAAAATGATGTTCAAGCAAGTCGTCATCTATCCAATGAAGAGTTATACTTCATTAACGACACACAAGTCTCTATTTCATCTGGATTTAGTTTGATGCGTTTATTAAAACAAGTGGCAACCGCTTTACTAATCTGGGTTTTGCCTTTGGTATTGTTTTACTTTTTTACCAGTGATTTTAGCTTTTGGAAAGAGTTGGCCTTCTTTTTTACCAAGGCTGCTTTTGTGACTTTTGGAGGTGCTTATGCCGTACTCCCTTATGTAGCACAAGTGAGTGTGGAAAAACTTAATTGGCTTACTCAGTTGCAAATGGTAGATGGATTAGCTTTGGGCGAAACAACGCCTGGCCCCTTGGTGATGGTGTTGGTGTTTGTGGGGTATATGGCAGGATACAATCATTTTGGAGGCTCACTTCTGTTTGGGGCTGTTGGCCTTTTTGCCACCACGCTCTATACGTTTGTACCTTGTTTCTTGTTTATTTTTGTGGGCGCTCCACTCATCGAAAAAACACGTGATAATACCAGTATAAAAAAAGCCTTAAGTATTGTAACGGCTGCGGTAGTAGGTGTAATTCTAAACCTTACTATTTATTTGGGTAAGGCTGTTGTGTTTCCAACGGAGGTTTCTGTTGCTGGTTTAGATTGGCTAACTTTATTGTGGATAGGTGTCTCATTTGTAGCCATGTATCGCTTCAAGATAAATATGATCACATGGATTGGTGTGAGTGCATTATTCGGACTCGTGTCGTTTTTAGTATAACGTTTAGTATTTTGTTACTTATTTAATAGTTTCGTTTTTATTAGGTGCTATTTTGTTTCTGGAGCTCCTAGATTAATCCATGTTTTAATCATGTTTTTTTGAGCTGCATCAAGAGGTTGTAAGGGCCGGGTAGGCATTATTAGTGATGTATAGGGATTAGCTATAACATCGTATAGTTTGCTGTTTTTGGGGTCTTTAGCTTCCACTATGGTCATTAGTCCATTGTACGAGTCGAATTGGTTGTGACATGCGATACAATTTTTAGTGATGATTGGCCTAATGTCTGTTTTGTAAGCTATAGTTTCATTGTTTACAGGGTCGGTAATCTGCTTAAAGCTTAAAAGTGCGGGTAATGCACAAATTAAAAATGTTATTAGCCCCGTTTTATTCAGTTTAATCAT
>QKIO01000370.1 GCA_003251015.1 Bacteroidales bacterium | reverse complement strand
GCTTGAGTTTAGCTCAAAAGGTTGCCATTCAATCTCCACCTGATCTTGAATACCCATTTGGGTGATGGCCGCCTCCAAACGTTTGTACCCGATGATGCACCAGGGACAAACCACATCAGAAACAAGGTCTATTTTAATTTTATCCTTCATGTTTTGTTTTTAGATGAAAGTATGAACAGGTTAAACAGTAGATACACCTTTATAGTTTACTTATGGTGGTTTTTTATAAGCACTGATATGCATCCATATAAATAGGGATAATTTCTGTATGCATAACAAAGAGGTTAATTCTCATTTTGTATTGAGTTTGTTAGTGGCGTTGCCACACACTACCATCGTCATGGTGTTTTCCATAACCATTTATTTGTTAATGCTTTGTTACATTTTGATGTCGTTGTTGGTATATGTTCGTAAACGTCTAGCTCTGAGTAGTGTTTGTAACACTGCATCATATATTACACAATTTTTATCATTAACTATTTGGTTAATTCATTTGGTTACTATATGTTTGCACGGCGTTAACCATGTGGTTAAATTAAACGGTTAGTTATTAATGATGGAAAAAACAACCACTACTGTAAGCGAAGAAGCTATTCTAACAGCTGCGCGTAATGTATTTATTGTTAAAGGAATGGCAGCTGCGCGGATGCAAGAGATAGCCGATGAGGCAGGTATTAATAAGGCAATGCTGCATTATTATTTCCGGTCTAAAGACAAGCTTTTTGAACGAGTTTTTAAGGAAGCTTTTAAAGATTTTTGGCCTAATCTGGAGTTACAACTCAAAGAGGCCACTGATGTGAAGGTGTTCTTAAAAACGGTGATTGCGAGTTACATCGATTTGTTTCTTGAGAAACCGTTTCTTCCTAATTTCATCATATCTGAAATAAATAATAACCCTGAACGTCTCGAAGTTTTAATGCGAGAAACGGGTGTTCGTCCATTGATTTTGTTGTCTTACCTAGAGGAACAGATTAAACTGGGTACTATTCAAGCCACCACTGCGAGGGAGCTGATGGTTAATATTATTTCCATGTGTATTTTTCCTTTTGCAGCTCGTCCTCTGATGTCGAGGATGATTTTTAACAACGACCAAGAGGCATTTAACCTTTTTCTGCTCAACCGTAAGGAAACCATTTTTCAAACCATTTCGCAACTTATTTTTGTAAAATAATAGTCCAATGAAAACATTTATTTACCTCGCGTCTGCTCTTTTGTGGCTCACTGCCCAATCGGTTTTTTCTCAAGCTATTTCGCTCGACGACTGTTTAAGTCTGAGTCGCGAAAATTATCCTTTGCATGGTGACTTAGCTAGTTTAGACAAACAAATAGATCTTCGACTAAAGAGCCTAAATGCCAATTATTATCCCCAGTTTGATTTAACAGGGCAGGTAACTTGGCAGAACGATGTGCCAGGCATTACCAATCCACTGGTTAACATGCCTAAAGCGCCACAAGATCAATACAAAGCCTTTGTTGATGTACAACAAGTGATTTATGATGGTGGGCGTACTCGTACGGCTAAAGATGCTGAATTAAACTCTAAGTTGGTTCAGCAAAATGGGTTAGAGGTAGAGTTATATAAATTACGAACGCGTGTGATTGAGTCGTATTTTATGGTTTTACTTATTGATGAACAATTGGCTCAGGTCGATTATCGGAATGCGGTTATTAATCAACGATGGAATGAGTTAAAGTCTGCAGTGGCCAGTGGTATGGTGTTACAAAGTGAAGCCGACCAATTAGAGGTGTCTTTGTTGTTGATCCTTCAAGACAGGTATCGCCTGGAAGAAGGACGTAAATCGGCCTTGTCCATATTAAGCGAATTGGTTGGTCAAAATATGCCACAAAATCAGGTTTTAGAAACTCCTTTCATCTCTAATGGCCTACACATCAGACCCGAATATAGTTATTTTGATGCCCAGCGCCAGCAATTAACTTTAGCTCAGAAGATGAGTTCTGTTAATCGGATGCCATCGTTATTTGCTTTTGGTCAAGTGGGTTATGGCAATCCTAGTTATAACATGTTGAAGGATGAATTTGATTCTTTTTACATGGTGGGTGTTAAATTGAAATGGACCATCTGGGATTGGAATAAAGCATCCAATGACAAACAAATCTATCAGCTAAAAAGTGAGGGTGTGTTGCGTCAACAAGAAACATTTGATAAAAACATACGCCTAACACAAAGCGATGTGGATGCCCGCATTAATCAGTTAACTCGTGTGATGGATAAGGATGATGAAATAATTGCTTTGCGCAAACGCATCACCCAATCATCGCAATCGCGCTTGACCAATGGTACACTTACCGCCGCAGGGTATTTGGATGATTTAAATGCTGAAAGCATGGCGATGCTCTCTAAAAATATTCATCAAATAGAATTGAATAAGGCCTTGGCTGACAAACAAAACCTATTAGGCGCGAATAAATAATTTTATCATCCATAAAAATAACGACTATTAAAATTATAAACATATGAAATCAACTGTTTTTACAATCCTCTTACTTCTTACGCTTTTTTCATGCAAAAGTAGTGATAACCAAAGCGATGCCTACGGAAATTTTGAAGCTACTGAACTGTTTATTAGTTCGGAAGTAGCTGGCAAATTATTGAGCTTTACCGTAGAAGAAGGTGATGTGCTGGAAGCTAATCAGCAGGTAGCTCTTGTAGATACCATTCCATTGGTATTGAAAATGCAACAGTTACAGGCGTCTAAGTTAGCTGCTCAAAGTAAGTTGGCCCAGGTTAATGCCTCCATTGGGGTGTTGCAGGCCCAAAAGGCTATCGTTCAAAAAGATTTTAGTCGTATCTCACAAATGAAAACAGAAGGTGCTGCCACTCAAAAACAATTTGATGATGTGCAAGGTCAGTTAGAGGTAATGACTCAACAACTAAAAAGCCATCAAACCACCATAAATTCCATTAACCAGGAAGTTAATGTGGTGTGTTCTCAAATGGATGAGGTGGCCGATAAATTAAATCGTTGCCGTATTGTTTTACCTAGTAATGGTACGGTATTACAAAAGTTGGCCGAAGCTGGTGAGTTGGTGGCTACAGGCAAACCACTTCTCAAATTAGCCAATCTTAACCAAGTGTATCTGCGTGCGTATGTGTCGGGAAGTCAGTTGTCATCCATTCACTTGGGGCAAGAAGTAACACTTCGTATTGACAAAAATGAAAAAGAATTGACCGTATTAAAAGGTAAGATATCGTGGATTTCGGCCTCGGCTGAGTTTACACCTAAAATTATTCAAACCAAAGAGGAGCGTATTGATTTAGTTTATGCCATTAAAGTGGCTGTTGTTAACGATGGCTCTATTAAAATTGGTATGCCTGGTGAAATAAAATTTTAAGGTATGATTACCATTCAAAACACAAGTAAAAAATATGGGACTGTAAAGGCTGTTGATGATGTCAGTATTCAGGTGCACGAAGGTGAGCTATTTGGCTTGCTGGGACCCGACGGTGCTGGTAAAACAACCTTGTTACGCATGGTTAACTCCCTTATTTTGCCCGATGCTGGTAACATTCAACTCTGGGGATTGGATCCAGTAGCCGATTATCGCCAAGTGCGTCAAATCATTGGATACATGCCTGGTAAGTTTTCGCTCTATACGGATCTTACCATTGAAGAGAATTTGAATTTCTTTGCAACGGTTTTTGGAACCACCATTGCCGAAAATTATCACTTAATAAAGGATATTTATCAGCAAATAGAACCTTTTAAACACCGTCCTGCTGGTAAATTGAGCGGGGGGATGAAACAAAAATTGGCTCTGTCTTGCGCCCTGATTCATAAACCTAAATTATTGGTGCTTGATGAACCAACGACAGGGGTGGATGCTGTATCTCGTCAAGAGTTTTGGGAGATGTTGCAAGCTCTCAAAACAAAAGGTATAACCATTATTGTATCAACGCCTTACATGGATGAAGCCCGGTTGTGCGACCGAGTGGCTTTAATGCAAGATGGTCAAATTCATGCTTGTGACACACCTGCTAATGTGGTGGCTGGTTTTGGTAAAACAATATTGGGTGTGAAAATGACCAATGTGTACAAGGGTCTTACCGACTTGCGTGTCTGGAAACATACTGATAATGTGTATCCCTGTGGTGAATATCTACATTTTATAGCAACTGATTCACATGTGGATGTGGCGTCTGTAACTCAGTATTTAGTATCCTTGGGGCATCAAAATATTGATATTGTAAATGTAAATCCTGATATAGAAGATTGTTTTATTGAATTAACCCGAACTCATTAAGCCATGAATGAACCTGTTATAAGTGTTAAAAACTTGGTGAAACGATTTGGAAATTTCACTGCCAACGATCACCTCAATTTTCATGTGGATAAAGGTGAGATCTTTGGTTTCTTGGGTGCCAATGGTGCTGGTAAAACCACTGCCATGCGTATTTTGAGTGGCTTGTCTAAATCCACCGAAGGAGAAGTGGTGGTGGCTGGCTATAATGTAAACACGCATCCCGAAAAGGTGAAGCAAAATATTGGCTACATGAGCCAAAAGTTTTCTTTGTTCGAAGATTTAACTATTTGGGAGAACATGCGGTTTTTTGCAGCCATTTATGGTTTAAGCACCGCCGTCTTTAAGGAACGTGCTCAAATGCTATTAAATAAGTTGGGTATCTTTCACGAAAAAGACCGTTTAGTCGGCGAATTATCGTTGGGATGGAAACAAAAACTGGCTTTTTCGGTGGCCATCTTACACCGTCCGTCCATTGTCTTTTTAGATGAACCAACCAGTGGCGTAGATCCCATTACACGTCGTCAGTTTTGGGAGATGATTTACCAGGCATCTGCCGAAGGTATTACTGTCTTTGTTACTACTCATTATATGGATGAAGCCGAATATTGCAACCGAGTGACCATTATGGTTGACGGGCGTATCGAAGCCTTGGATACCCCTGCGGCTCTCAAAAAACAATTCGCTGCGCGTAATATGAACGAGGTGTTCCTAACCTTAGCGCGTCCCAATAACCAATAACAGCCATACAATACTAAAAGCATTTGTTTTATGAAACGATTTACAGCTTTTGTCAGAAAAGAGTTTTTACATATCTTCCGCGATTCGCGTACCATGCTCATACTATTTGCAATGCCTGTGGTGCAAATACTTATTTTTGGTTTTGTTATCACCACCGAGATAAGTGATGCTTCCATTGCCATCTTAGATAAATCAAAGAATGAGATGACCCGTGAGATTACTGCTAAATTGGCCTCGTCGGGCTATTACAATATCAAACATTTACTGCATTCAGAAAACGAGATTGAAGCCGCCTTTAAGCGCGACCGCGTTAAAATGGTGGTGGTTTTCGAACCTCAATTCTCCAAACGATTTTACGCCGATAAACAAGCTTCGGTGCAACTGATTGCTGATGCTTCTGATGCCAATTCGGCACGCATATTAACTAACTATGCCGAGGGTATCATCACCTCATATCAAAACTCTAAAAATTCTGATGTTGGTGCTGTGGCCAAACCCATCGAAACTCAGGTGCGTATGTTTTACAACGAAAACTTAGATGGTGTCTTTATGTCGGTGCCAGGTATAATGGCCATGATTTTAATGTTGGTATCGGCCATGATGACGTCCATTTCCATCACCAAAGAAAAAGAATTTGGCTCCATGGAAGTATTGTTAATCTCGCCCTTAAAACCCTTTCAGATTATTCTTGGTAAAGTAACACCTTATATTTTATTAGCCTTTGTTAATGTGTTAACCATTTTAGCCATGGGTTATTGGGTGTTTCATGTACCCATTAGAGGTAGTCTGTTTTTGCTTTTGGGTGAGAGCATGTTGTTTACGCTTTTGGCCTTGTCATTGGGCATATTTATTTCTACCGTTGCCCAAAATCAAATGGTGGCTATGTTTATGAGCATGTTTGCATTAATGCTGCCCACTATTTTGTTGAGTGGTTTTATTTATCCTGTAGAAAATATGCCTTACGTCTTACAATTAATTAGCCATTTGATGCCACCTAAATGGTTTATCATTATTGTTAAAAGTGTGATGCTTAAGGGCAATGGAATTATGTATGTCTGGAAAGAAACACTTATTCTTATGTCTTTTACCCTACTGTTTGTAGGCTTAAGTATTAAGAAATTCCAAGTTCGTTTAAAGTAGATATGAATTTGCTAAACCATAAATATTAATCGTATGCGCACCATATTATTCCTTTTGCAAAAAGAGTTCTTACAGATATTTCGCAACAAAGTAATGCTTCGGCTTATGTTTGTACTGCCTGTGGTTCAGCTTATTGTGTTGGTAAATGCGGCCAATATGGACATGAAAAATATCCGTATCACCATTGTTGATGCCGATAAATCATCTATGTCGCAGCGTTTAATTCAAGATTTAGATGCTTCACCTTTTTTTGAAGTGGGGGTACTGGTGCCAACCAAGGCCGACGCCATCGACTTGATTAAACGCAATAAAACAGATGTGGTTTTGTATATACCTTATATGTTGCAGCATGACAGTCAGTTAAGTCACAAACCTTCTGTTCAAATTATTGCCGATGCAGTGGATGCCACTCGTGCTCAATTAGCCTACGGTTACCTCTCGGGCATTGTTCGTCGTTTGTCATTACAATGGCAGGTGGCCGATGTTACTATGTTGCAATTAAGTAAAATACAGGTAGTGAGCTCGTTTTGGTTTAACCCCGAGTTAAACTTTAAGTATTACATGTTACCTGGTATTCTTGTTATTTTGGTTACCATCATTGGTTTGTTTTTATCGTCGATGAATCTGGTACGCGAAAAGGAGGTGGGCACCGCCGAACAAATGAATGTGACACCAGTAAAAAAATACCAGTTTATCATTGGTAAGTTAGTACCTTTCTTAGTAATTGGCATTATCGAATTGGCTTTAGGATTAATCATAGGGCATTTGCTCTATAATATTCCTTTTGATGGTAGCATAGCGGTGCTGTTTAGTTTTACCACATTATATCTGTTAGCTATTTTAGGTTTAGGGCTATTGCTTTCTAGTCGTAGCGAAACTCAGCAACAGGTCATGCTCTTGAGTTATTTTTTCTTACTTATTTTTGTGATGATGAGTGGCGTTTTTACCGCTGTTGAAAACATGCCTCTATGGGCGCAAAAATTAAATTACCTCAATCCTTTGTATTATTTTATGAATGTCATACGTGGTGTCCTACTTAAAGGCTCTGGCTTTATGGATTTATGGCCTGAATTTGTGTCCATATCGGCTTATGCTATAGGTTCTTTATCGTTGGCCATTTGGAGTTATCGAAAAACTTCATAATATTTGAAACAATTTTACGTTAGTTTTGCTTAATGTTTGTTTTTGATACTTTGAGTTGTTAATATTTTATATCTGTACATGATAGTCATAAATCGTTTGGGCTTACTGATTTTGTTTTTAGTGTTGATTAGTGCTCAGCCTTCTGATTTCAAGGTGGTTATAGATAATGCCTCCAGTGCCGACTTAAAAAACAGGTTGAAGAATTTTGAAAATAACGGCATTGAAGGAGCTTGGTCTATCGAATTTGCAAAAGACTCCTTGGTTGAGTCTGCCATGAAATACAAAGGTGTACGATACCGCTCTGGCGGAACTACCGAGATGGGTATGGATTGCTCAGGTTTAATGTACCGTTCGGCCAAAGATATTGGCTTGGATATTCCTCATCAATCGGGTGAAATAGCTCGATACGGTGTCGTTGTACCTACGCGTAATGAACTACAACGAGGTGACTTTGTTTTCTTTAAAGGCCGTCGTTTAATTAGTCATGTGGGATTGATGATTAATGAATACGAATTTATTCATGCCTCATCTTCTTCTGGCTGTGTGATTACGAATATCAATGAAGACTCCTATTGGCGTAATAAATTCTTGTTTGGTACGCGTTAAGACTGTTTCTGATTTTTTCATTTTACCTTTATAAAGATGAGGTGCACCTAATACTTTTTATAGCATGGCCGATTTAATAAAGGATTTGTATTCACCTCATTTCTTTGATGTTTTAACTGATGCACTTGTGGATGTGCTTGATGGTTTTGACAAGAACTCATTCCTTACTGCAATCTATGATAATCAATGGGATGAGAGGGCTTTTAAACAACGAGTCCATCATATTTCAACGGTTATTCTACCTTATCTTTCTTCTGATTTTAAACAAAGTGTCTCTCAGCTTCTTTCACTTATTGAGCGGGTTCAAATCACGGGTGTAGCTAAAACACTTAAGTATCCCGACTTATGTTTTGTGTTTATACCCGATTATATCGAACACAATGGTTTAAACGACTTTGATGCCTCGGTAGCTGCTTTTGAGAAAATTACACCCTTTACCAGTTGTGAGTTTGCAGTTCGTCCTTTTATTATAAAGTATGAGGCTCGTATGTTGGAGAAAATGTTTGCTTGGGCAATGAGTCCTAATGAGCACGTGCGACGTTTAGCCTCCGAAGGCAGTCGTTCTCGTTTACCGTGGGGAATGGCCATTCCTGCCTTAAAAGATAATCCATTACCTTTGTTTCCTATTCTTGAGCTTCTTAAAAACGACACGTCGCTTTATGTTCGTAAGAGTGTAGCTAATAATTTAAACGATATTTCTAAAGACAATCCTCAGGTGGTCATTGATATTGCTTATCAATGGAAAGGGCAATCTGCTCACACCGATTGGATTCTGAAACACGCTTGTCGTACTTTACTTAAAGCAGGCAATCAAGAAGTGATGCGTTTATTTGGGTTTGAAACCACAGAATC
>QKIO01000368.1 GCA_003251015.1 Bacteroidales bacterium | reverse complement strand
GTCTATTTTACAGTATAAAACAGACACAGCCACCATATTTCAAACTAAATATATTTAGATACGAGCCTGCGCAATTTGTTTTAAGGCTTTTTCGAGCACCGATTTAGGACTGGCTACATTTAAACGCATAAAACCAATCCCCTCTTGACCAAAAGACACGCCATCGTTAAGTCCTACTTTGGCTTCTTCAATTAAAAAGCGGCGTAATTCTTTTTGATCCATCCCCCACGCTTTAAAATCTAACCATAACAAATAGGTAGCTTCTGGTTCAATTAGTTTAACCCCCTTTAAATTTTCTTGAATAAAGTTTTTAACAAATCGGATGTTCTCTTCGAGGTAAGTGATCAACTCATCCAACCACTCTCTTCCTTCGTTATATGCCGTTTCAACAATAATACCCGTAAAGACATGCCCCATGTGCATTTGCAAGGCATGCATTTTTTTTCGATAGGCCTTGAGCAACTCATTGTTAGAGGTAATGACGTACGAGGTACTAAACCCAGCTATGTTAAATGTTTTTGAAGGCGCCATAAATACAATGCTATTGGCAGCAGCATCACTATTCAGAGAGGCAAAAGGAATGTGTTTGTTTCCAAAAAGAGTTAAATCGGAATGAATTTCATCGGCAAGCACCAACACATTATGACGTAAACAAATATCATGAATACGTAATAATTCTTGTTCTGTCCACACCCGCCCCACAGGATTATGAGGATTACATAGGATAAAAATTTTGGTTTGCGGACGCGAAGCCATCTCCTCTAACTCTTGAAAATTGATTTCGTAACGTCCATCTTTCTCAAGCAAGGAATTCTTTAATAATTCACGTTCATTATCAGCCACTACGGCATAAAAAGGAGGATAGACAGGCGTTTGAATAATAACCGCATCTCCCGGATTAGAGAATGCCAGCACCGACATCACTAAGGCAGGCACTACGCCTGGTGAAAATTCCACCCAATCAGGATTAATCACCCAATTGTGTTTATACAACATCCAGTTGGTGATGGATTGTGCAAAGGGCTCTGTGCGAATGGTATACCCATACACCTCATGCGCTGCACGTTGTTGTATGGCTTTTTGAACCGCTTCAGGTGCTGCAAAATCCATATCAGCCACCCATAGTGGAATCACATCATCCGTACCAAAACTACGTTTACGTAAATCTAGTTTATAAGCATTTGTCCCTTTTCTATCAATTATCTTATCAAAATCAGTCATTCATTTTCAAATTTTAGTTCAAAAAAAGGGCATAAGCCCTTAAATACATCGGTTACATTAATAACCCACAGTTTCAAAAATTGTTTCACCCAAAAACAATGGTACTTGGCATTAAAACTTACTCATTATTAAAATACATCAAAAGTGAATCGTTATGATAATCGAGTAGGTTGGTAGATTGCTCCCCCGCCCTCTCACTCCACCGTACGTACTCTCTTATACGGCGGTTTCAAATTAAATTTCGTAACAGGCTGTATTTAACCGACATATTAAACAAGCCTAATGCTTCGAACCATTTTAGGTTCATCGCTTGATGAACTTGTGGACATCCTGATTTACGCCACCACCCTTTGCCCGAAAGGGCTAAAATCCAACTTTGCCAATTTGGTACTCCTAAACTCTTTAAAAAGCGATTAAGTGTATAGCTCGTTTGCATTGTTTCAGGCGGAAGCATCGTAACTTATGGCGGATCCACGCATCGAGGTTATGCAAAAGTTTCTTACATTTAGCAATGTGAAAATAATTTAGCTAACCTTTAAGAACTGGCGTTAATTCTGAAACTATTTGTCCAAAGTATACACCTCTATTTCTCTTGGATAGTTCTCTTACTTTCTTCTTTAACCTTTCCACGCGTTGATTAGCGATGATTATCATCCCTGAATCAAGTATGTTATAGCCTAAAAACTTTGTTTCGCTGCTTTTGCAAACCGGACTTTTCTGTTCATTTACTTTTAATTTAAGTTTGTTTGTGAGATACGAACACACAGATTCCTTCACCCATTGCTAGTTCTTCCTTTCAACGAGGCGAACTCAAGAACTCTCATCTTGATAGCACGTTACCATGCCCGACATACCAAAAAACGCCACTCAGAACTAAATCTGAGTGGCGTTATATGTTATAAATGACTAGCTAATTAAGCTGGTAAGTCATTTTCACCTTTTACATAACCAAAGTTAGCTAAGATACCACCATCTACGTAAAGAACGTGTCCGTTTACGAAGTTAGCAGCTTGAGAAGCTAAGAATAATGCAGCGTTACCAACATCAGTAGGCTCTCCCCAACGTCCAGCTGGCGTACGAGTCATTACTAAGTCGTTGAATGGATGACCACCAACACGAATAGGAGCTGTTTGCTCAGTAGCAATATAACCAGGACCGATTCCATTAACCTGTACGTTATATTTTGCCCACTCACAAGTCATGTTCTCAGTTAACAACTTCAAACCACCTTTAGCAGCAGCATAAGCAGATACATTTTGACGACCATAAACAGACATCATAGAACACATGTTGATGATTTTACCTTGACGACGAGCAATCATACCTGGAGCTACACGTTTTGCAACGATGAAAGGAGCTACTAAGTCAACATCAATTACTTGTTCGAAATCAGCAACCGATAAATCTAAAATAGGAATACGTTTGATGATACCAGCGTTATTTACTAATACATCAATAGGTCCTACTTCTTTTTCGATTTGAGAAATACCTTTGTCAACACCAGCTTCACTACATACGTTGAAGTTGATAGTGTAAACATCGATACCATCTTTAGCATACTCAGCTTTACATTCTGCTAATTTAGCATCGTCGATGTCGTTAACACAAAGTTTGGCACCAGCAGCAGCAAGAGCTTTACCACAAGCCATACCAATACCATGAGTACCACCAGTTACTAGTGCTACTTTACCTGAAAGGTCAAATAATTCGCTTACGTTAATCATTTCTTAATATTTATTGTTCAGTTGTATAATAAAACTATATGTCGAATGGTTACACACGTATCCGGCATTAAAAGTCAGTACAAAAGTAAAGAAACAATTGAATAAATAGCAGTATTATGCCATGTTATTTGTTCAAAAAAAGTTAAAATAAACACCATCACCAGCACTTCACAAGCCATTAAAAAAGCACATTAAACACTTATTACCATCTGCTTAAAAAATGTTTAACATCCTTAAAAGATGATTTTTTAATTCTAAAACAAAAAACTTTCCCCTTAGGGGTGTTCGTTAACAGAAACTATATTAGTTTTGTGCTTCGATACTTACATATACGCAGTTTGTTGACGAAAATATTTTTGCAGATTGCTTATATATAAGGTCTACCAATGCACATCAATTTTTAAACACAATAATAAAATGGCAAAATTCACAAAATTAGAAGTGCTTCAAGCCATGAAAGATACCGGTGTTGTACCTGTGTTTTTTCATGCTGACCTTGAGGTTTGTAAAGCAGTAGTAAAAGCTTGTTACGACGGTGGTATTCGTGTATTCGAATTTGTTAACCGTGGTGATTTTGCTCACGAAACATTTACAGCATTAAACAAATACGCATTAGCCGAGTTACCAGGTATGATTTTAGGTGCTGGTTCAATTGTTGAAGAAGGCACAACAGCCATTTACATTCAAGCAGGTGCTAACTTTATTGTAGCTCCATTGTTGAACGAAAACATGGCTAAAATATGTAACCGTCGCAAGGTAATGTGGTCTCCTGGATGTGGTACTATTTCGGAAATCAACAAAGCACAAGAGCTTGGTTCTGACTTAGTAAAAGTATTCCCTGCTTCTGAAATTGGCGGTTCTTCATTTATTAAAGCTGTAAAAGCACCAATGCCTTGGACAGACATTATGCCTACAGGTGGGGTTAGTTTAGAAAAAGAAAACTTAAAAGCTTGGTTTGATGCTGGTGTTACATGCGTTGGTATGGGTTCTAACCTATTTCCTAAAAACATTATGGACAACAAAGACTGGGCTGGTTTAACTAAAATGTCTAAAGAATTAATCGAGACCATTAAGTCGGTTAAGAAGTAATTCGTCATCTATCTTATTTAAAAACACTAAGGGTATTCAATATTGGATATTCTTAGTGTTTTTTTGTTTTAAAAACACCTCCTCCCAGCTACTTTATGCCTATCGCAATTACAGATTTAACCCCTTCTAATTATTAAAAAACAATAAAATAGAAAGTCAAGTTCAAAAAAGGGAGCTGTGACTAAACTATTTTATTTACATTTACAAAACGATAGTAAACATTAGAATTTCAATATAAATCATTAATAATTACACCCATGGCATTAATAGGAACAGTTGACACCCTACTAAAACAAAGCGATTTATCAAAATTTGAAGTTGCCTTGAATTATCTTAAAAACACAGATTTAGATGAAGTATTTACTAATTCATCTCCAGGTCATAATTTTACTGTAGAGTTAGATGGTAAAAATCTATTCGCCATTTTCCAAACCTACGTTGGTAAAAGCGCAGAAAGCGCAAAAATGGAAGGTCATCAACGTTACATCGACATTCAGTACATTCACAGTGGTAAGGAGTTAATTCTAATGTCGCCACTTCATGAAATTACAACCAATAGCTTGTACGCTGAAGAACGTGATATCTACTTTCCAGAAACAAACAACTTCTCTACTTTATTATTAACTAAAGGCATGGCTGCCATTCTTTATCCTGACGATTTACATGCGCCAGGTATAGCTGCCGAAGATGACGGACAACTGATTCAGAAAATTGTATTTAAAGTGAAAATATAATGAACAAAAAGGGAATTTTTAAACGATTCCCTTTTTTTATGCCCAATTGACATCTAGCACATACCTATAAGCCAATCCCATCAGCAATGCCATTCCAAAACTCAACAAGGTACCAATCAAAATATATTCGGTAAGTTTTCGGTCTTTAGCTCTAGATAAATCACCAAAACGAAAAACCGATTTAGCGGCTATTAACAAACCAATGGCTTGCCAAAGGTTAAGCACCACAAAAGCAAACACAAACAAACGCTCTAAGATACCAATATATTTACCTGCGTTTTTAAGGGAGTCTTCGGTATTAACCTCATCCACAGCCCAGGAACTCATCACAAGTTTCATCACAACCCCAGAGACAAAGGTTACACCAAACAAAGCAAGCACCAACATGAGAATTTGAGGCGAATACATAACTTCTATATTAATCGAAAAAGGCTGATAAATGGCCACCAAACATCCGATAACAGTTAGATGTAAGAGTTGGTCGCCTGCAAATAGTAGGCGAGCATCCCCCCTACCATCCAAATGGAGTTTTAATAAGTCGATAAGGCAATGACTGCCTACAATAACCAATATTAAAAACCAATACGATCCATCAAACCGTAGAACCAGCAGTAATGCAAGCATATGAATGGCCAGATGCAGGTAGAAGAATGGTGATTTATGTTTTTTTGAGCGTTTGTGCTCCACCATCGCATCGGGTTGAAACACAAAATCGCCTAGTACGTGGGCTAATAGTAATTTAAGGGTTAGGAGTATCATACGGTTAGAGTTGAGATTGATAATAGGTGTTGACATTCATTATCTCATCAAAACCACCACGCTTTAAAGCCTCACTTACACTACTTTGTGATTTATTAAGCAATTTAGATAATTCTGTTTGTTGTAAGCCTTCATGCTCTATAGACGTGAGGATAACACGAGCCACGGTTCGACTCCAATTATCAGCCACCAGCAAAGCCAAACTTATCATGAGGTTAAGGGCTTGGTCTAAGGCTTGATTTTCTGTTTTGAGTGCTAATGTTTGTTTTTTGAGCGATTCAAAACATTCGCCCGACAAGATATAGGCAGAGCCGTTTGATTCGGTTATTTTGTTGGCCTTATGCCCCTCTTCTCCAAGACCTATAGCCATACGCACGTCGTATAAACCCGTTTGTTTGATGCTAGCCTTAATATGAAAGGCTGCTTTTAAGGCTAATTCTGGACTCAGTTTTAGTTGAAAACTATCACCTCTAAAAATCTCCCAATCCATAGACTCGGTGCCGTACAACGCAAGTATACGTTTCAGATTAGTTATCCAATGTTTCACATCGCCCTCTCGCGAATTAATAATATCCCCAGTTATAACAGCTACCATTGAATAACACTTTTATCAAATATAAGCCATTAGAAACTAACATGCAAATTTATCGGCTCTAGAACCGATATTACTCATTATCGGCTCTAAAGCCGATATTACTCATTATCGGCTCTACAGCCGATATTTAAAACCTCATCCAAAGTCAAACTAAGGAAGGTAATTTAAAATCTGGTGATACGCATCGATGCAAATGGGGTAATGAATGATGGGACGGTTTAGAATATGAACCGCAAGACCTAACTCTAGGGCAGCATTCACTTTTTCGGTCATCCCTCCAGCCTCTCCCGAGTCTTTAGTTACCAAATGCATAATGTTGTACTCCTGCAGCAAAGCCTTATTGCATGCCTTGCTCATACGCCCTTTCATGGCTATTATTTGATGTGCTTTAAGCCCCGCATTCTCACAAGCATCAATACTTTCTTTGACTGGTAATACACGTGCCACCAAACGCGAAATATCTAAAACACGAAACATACCAATATTTTTAGAACCTATGGTTAATAGGACGTTACCAGTGGTTTGTTTCAATACATCCATCAAGCGAGGGTAATCGCTATAATAATTAGCCCCTTCAAATTGTAAATTCTGACGCTCATAACGAATGTAAGTAATACCACTTTCATCACAAATAGCCATGGCGTTATGCGACACAACTTGAGCAAAAGGATGACTGGCATCAACCACTGTTTGAATGCCATATTTACCGATGACAGCCAGCATATCGGATGGTTCTAGTTTTTTTTGCAACACTTCAACACCAGCCCTACCAGCTAAATGACTCCCATACTCCGTGGTGGTTGACACTAAAAGAGTTTGCCCATGAAGCACCAATAAATCAGCTATCTTAATGGCATCACTGGTACCACCAATCACCCAAATCATACTTTATATCCACGTTTAGTAACCATCTTCCCATTCAGCACCGAGGTCTGTGAATTGCCAATAATTAAAACAGTAAACATATCAATATCCTGCTCTTTTAAATGGGCTAAATCTGTAATCAGAACTTCCTGTTTATCACGCATAGCATGTTTTACAATACCTACGGGTGTTTGAGGACTTTGATACGTTAATAAAATATCAATGGCCGTATCTAACTGCTGAATGCGTGTATGACTACGTGGATTGTAGATACTCACCACAAAATCGCCACTACCTGCGGCATGCAATCGTTTCAGAATCATTTCCCATGGCGTTAGCAAATCGCTTAGACTTAACACCACATAATCATTCATCAGTGGGGCACCTAATAACGACGCAGCCGACGACGCAGCACTAATACCAGGAATCACAACCACTTCAATAGTCGACGAACTGGCTTCAACCACTTCGAGCATAATACCCGCCATGCCATATACACCTGGGTCGCCACTGCTAATAAGACTGACGGTTTTACCTGTTTCTGCCAAACGCAACACTTCTTCGCAACGTGCCACTTCCTTCATCATGCCTGAGGACACCAACTCTTTATTCTCTAAAAAAGGACGTACCAAATCAATGTAGGTCTTATAGCCTACAATCACATCACTTTTTTCCATTACCTCAAGGGCGATGGGACATATATACTGCTTATCGCCTGGACCTGTGCCCACTACAAATATTTTTCCTACCATTAGATTTATACGTTTACTTACTTTTTTCAAAAATGGAGAGGGTCATGCCATCTCGTATCTCTTTTTGGGTGATAAACACACCCGACTGACCTCCTGCTAAATACGCTGCCGTTGTACTTACAGATGCGACTCCTACTTGCGACAACACAAAGGCTGACCCTTTGAACAAATAATCGACTTCTTTTAAGGCCTCTGTCTCAAAAAACTGCAAATCACACTTAAGAGAGGCTGCTGCTTTAAGAATAGCTTCCTCTTCTGATTTTATGGAGATAGATGCCAATGCCAACACACTACGCACATCGATATTATGCTCATCCAAGGCGCTTGCGATAAATTGCCACAAACCTTCAACATCGGTGTTTTTTTTGCATCCAACACCCAGAATAATATTACGGGGGAGCAGTTTCACAAAAGGAAGTTCTGTGGGGATGACTTTTTTATTACTAACAAAAATAGCACCCTTCACAGCCCCCTTCACACAAGGTAAAACATGAGGATTTAGATACTCTTCGGCATCATGTAACTCAACATTTTCTCCATTCACAATCATGGCCGTAATGGTTTTAGCATCAACCATATCATCAATGATCAAACCAACTTCTTGAGCCAACATATCCACCGATGGTAAATCATTAACATCCGAAGCCGTGGTGATAACAGGGTGTGCATCAAGCAAAAAAGCTACTTTTAACGTAAGTTTATTCGCACCACCCAAATGCCCCGAAAGCAAACTAATGACATTTAAACCCTTATCATCAACCACCACAATGGCGGGGTCAGTTGATTTATCTTTAATCCAAGGCGCAATGCTACGTACCACGATGCCTGTGGCCATAATGAAAATGAGTGCTTCGTGTTTCTCAAACAACACCGCACAAAACTCACTTAAGCGACCATTAATCGTAACCGAATCCTGTTGCTGCCACTTAGACAAAGTGTAACAACATGAATTTGGCAGCCCCTCACTTAAACGACTAGCCAATTCGTTACCTTGTTTACTTATC
>QKIO01000304.1 GCA_003251015.1 Bacteroidales bacterium | reverse complement strand
GCTAACTTATCATCAATATAAATAGCTATTTGTCCATCGGCGAAGATACTAAGTAGTTTTTCGATGTGCTCGTGCGACCAATAAGCACCTGGCCAATTTTCGTAAGCCGAAATCATCGACTCTTTCAACCCCTCATAATCCTCTATCTTTAAATGCCTTAACGACACCTTTCCTATTTCCTCACTCATGGTATATATAGTATTTATTGATATCTAAAGTATCATTATAAAAAAGTATAAATCAAAACCTTATTTTAAAAGAAAAATACGCACCTACTAACTTAACCTTAAACGCCTATAATTATTTATCATACTCATTATTTAGGAAAAGAATTTCTTCTATAATCTTTTCTGAAATCCTGAAGTTGGTTAACAACAATCTTTCAATTAAAGGCTTCACTTTTTCAATATATCCATCCTTTTTAGCCTTATGTATAATACCTAGCGCACCAGTTATTTTTAAATTTAGAAGACTGGCCAACTTTCTTGCTTTCAAATCATCTAGAAGCAATAAAACATCATCAAATTCTTTTGCTAAAGCAATAGCACTGGCTTCTCCCAAATCAACTTGTGTAGCAACAAACTCTTGGTATTTTTTATCCTTAACCGACTCTATCTGAATCCACTCTGGCAATTCCTCACCATACTCTTCTGCAATTTCTGGCGTTGTAATTAAGTCGCCATAGATTTTGTTTAATAAATCTAGCTCTTCTATTTTATGGAACAAAATTAAAGTGCTTGTATCTGAAATAACAACTTTAGGCATTGGCTATGTCTGAGTGTAAATCTGAAATGGAAGAACTAAAAATAGAAATACCATACTTACCTAATAATTCAATAAAAGCTCTTTTTGACAACCCAACCATTTCGGCCGCCTGACCTGACGACAGCTTTTGATCTTCATAAAGTTTTGCAGCAACCATCATTGAGAAATCATAGTCACTCATCTCAACACTATCTGGTATATTTATCTGTATAGTTCTCATCGCTATTTTTCTTTAATACAAAGATACTAAATAAGAATTTCAATGCATCTTGCTTAATTTACTTTTTCACTCCCCATTCAATACCTAATAATTTCACCTTAATATTTAGCGAAATTAAGTATTTGTTTTCAGTTCCTACAGATGATAAAGTCAACTATAATTGTTAACAACAACAAGGTGTACCTATTGGAAAAACCAATTACTCATCGTATTGTTTAGTGTGCTTAATAATAGTGTATATTCAATGTAGGTTTTGAACCTAAAACATACAAACTGATTATTTCACTCGACAAATAACTTCAAAAACCAACAAAGGCAGTCCATTACGAGCTGCCTTTGTTGTAAAGAGGTTAAATCTTAATTAATGGTATCAACTATAGCATTTAAAGTCATACTTGGTCGCATGGCAGCTGTTATTAAAGTTATATCTGACTTGTAATAACCACCAATATCAACTTTCTGGCCTTGAGCAGCATTTAACTCATTAATAATATCTTGTTCTTTGGCTTCTAAAGCTTTGGCCACAGCGATAAACTTAGTTTGTAAACTAACATCTTTAGTCTGTTGAGCCAGAGCTTCAGCCCAATACATCGCCAAATAAAAATGACTACCTCTATTGTCCAACTCTTTCACTTTGCGTGAAGGTGATTTATCTAAGGCTAATAATTTTTCAGTGGCTTGATCTAACGTTTCACCCAACAATAAGGCTTTGGCGTTAGAAGTGGTGCTTCCCAAATGCTCTAACGATACAGCAATGGCTAAAAACTCACCCAATGAATCCCAACGCAAATGACCTTCTTGTAAAAACTGCTCCACATGTTTTGGGGCAGAACCACCAGCTCCTGTTTCAAACAAACCACCACCATTCATCAACGGTACAATGGACAACATCTTAGCACTGGTACCAACTTCAAGAATAGGGAATAAATCAGTTAAATAATCACGTAACACATTACCTGTAACCGAAATAATATCTTTACCCTCGTGTATGTATTGTAACGATAAACGAGTGGCTTCCACCGGAGAAAGAATACGGATATCAAGCCCTTTAGTGTCGTGATTTTTAAGATAAGACTCCACCTTTTGTTGAATCGCTTTATCGTGACTTCTTTGTGGGTCTAACCAAAACACAGCAGTATTACCGGTTGCTCTTGCTCTATTAACAGCCAGCTTAACCCAATCTTGAATAGGTGCATCCTTGGCTTGGCACATTCTGAATATATCGCCAGTCTCAACAGCCTGTGACAATACCACTTTACCATTTTTATCCACCACATTAACAACCCCATTGGCTGCTATCAAAAATGTTTTATCGTGTGAGCCATATTCTTCAGCTTGTTGAGCCATCAAACCTACGTTTGATACACTACCCATTGTTGTTGGGTCGAAAGCACCATGTTTCTTACAGAAATCAATGGTCTCCTGATAAACACCTGCATAGGATCTATCGGGAATAATGGCTTTCATGTCTTTTAACTTGCCATTAGGTCCCCACATCTGTCCTGAAGTACGAATGGCTGCAGGCATGGATGCATCAATAATCACATCACTTGGCACATGTAGGTTCGTGATGCCTTTATCCGAATTTACCATAGCCAACTCTGGTCTAGTGGCATAAACAGCCTGTATGGCAGCTTCAATCTCTTGACGTTCGGTTTGAGGTAACACCGCTATTTTAGTATATACATCCCCAATACCATTATTGGCATCAACGCCAATCTTGGTAAATACAGCGCCATATTTAGCAAATACATCTTTATAATAGGTCTTTACAGCATACCCAAAAATAATAGGGTCAGACACCTTCATCATAGTGGCTTTCAGGTGTAAAGACATCAATACATCCTGATTTTTAGCATCAACAATAGCCCCATCTAAAAATTTAACCAGTGATTTTGCACTTAACACCGAAGCATCAATAATTTCATTGGCCAACAAATTAGTTTTTGGTTTCAACACTGTTACGTTTCCTGAAGTATCAACTAACTCAATGCGCACTTCAGTGGCTTGTTCGGCTACATACGATTTCTCGCTACCGTAAAAATCACCCTCTGGCATACTGGCTACATGTGTTTTAGAGCTACTGCTCCACGCTCCCATGGAATGAGGATTATGTTTGGCGTAATTCTTCACGGCTTTAGGTGCTCTACGGTCGGAATTACCCTCGCGCAACACAGGATTTACAGCACTTCCTTTTATCTTATCGTAACGACTCTTAACCGCTTTTTCGGCTTCGTCTTTAGGTTCTTCTGGGTAATTAGGCAACGCATACCCTAAGTCTTGCAACTCTTTAATGGCCGCTTTTAGTTGAGGAATGGATGCACTAATATTAGGTAGTTTAATGATATTAGCTTCTGGCTTAGTAGCTAACTCACCCAACTCACTTAACGCATCATTTATGCGTTGTTCTGGCTTTAACACATCTGAAAAGGTAGCTATAATACGGCCTGCCAACGAAATATCACGTGTTTCAACCGACACACCAGCCGACTTAGTAAAGGCCTCAACAATTGGTAATAATGAATAGGTTGCTAAAGCAGGTGCTTCATCGGTTAGAGTATAAATAATTTTTGAGGTGCTTTCTGCCATCTTCTTTAGTTTTAATATGTGTATTATTTGATATTCTTAGTTATACGGATGCACAAAAATAACAAAAAGGCGTGGAATAGGAAGTTTTTTTGTTAGAGTTAAGAAAATTAAAAAACCTGCTTCATTAACAAATATGTTTTTGCTTGTTGGCTATGATGGAGAATTAAGCGAGCTTTCTTTTAACAAATAGAAAGCAGATCATTTCAAAGAAAAAACAACTAGAAAACAGACTCGTTACAGGATTACCACATTTAAAAATGCACTTGCCCAACTAAAAGCTTGGCTCACCAACACAACAACAGCCCTTATGTATATAAGTAATACCAACACCTATACCTTATCACCCTTCTTCTCATCGTATTCATAGCCGTATCCATAGCCATATCCATAGCCGTAGCCATAACCATACAGGTAATTTAACGGATTTGTTTTCACATCATTAACCACTAAATATAAGTTAGTCAAACCCCGTTGTTTTAGAGAATCGATAAAGGCGGATAAGGTGCGTTTATGAGTGTAACGATGGCGAGCTACTAATAAGTTAACATCCACCAAGGTACTTAATAAGGTCGCAGCCGAAACACTCCCAAAAGGAGGCGTGTCGATAACAATATAATCATACCGTTGACGCAACTCATTAAAGAGTTGAGTTATTTCATCTATCATACCCAATAATTCGGATGAATTAGCAGGCACCTCACCCACAGGGATGGAGTCTAAATTAGTGATGTTGGTACTTTTAATAACCTCGTCTAAGGACACTTGCCCAGTTAAATAATGACATAAACCTACCTTACAAGGTTTATCATACCCCAGATATTTACATATTTTGGGACGCTTAAAATCAAAACTCACCACAATGGTTTTTTTTGAATTTTCAGCAAAGATAGACGCTAGATTAAGCGAAATAAAACTCTTGCCTTCGCCCATCACAGCCGAAGTAATCAAAAACACCTTACCTCCTTTGTTGTGATTGGGCAAAAACTGAAAGTTCGTGCGTAAGGCTCTAAACGACTCTGTGATGGCCGATTCCTTCTGTTCAAAAACCACCCTATTATTGGTGTATTTATTATTCAAAATTTGTCCCATCACGGGCAAATCGGTAATATCAAACAAACCTTCGATACTTTCAATCTTATCATTAAAAAACAGCCAGAGATAAATGAAACCAAAAGGTATCAATAAACCCAGTATTAAAGCCGACTTATAGGTTGAGGATGGCACTGGTAATATGCGAGCAGCCTTCTCTGCTTTAGCCTTATCCAACACCTCATTAATAGGAACATTTGAAGCATGAGCAATCTCCATTTCGGAGCGTTTGGTCAATAAAAAAGTGTACAACGCATCATTTACTTTATATCGACGTTCAATATTCACAAAATGCTGCTGTGCTAACGGAAAACGCTTCAATTCAACTTCAATGCGTTTAATATCCTCATCTATCTGACCTAATTCATAAACCGCATTTTGTTTAACCCCGCCAATGGTTTGAAGTATATCTGTTTTGAGGTTGTTAATTTTACTTCGGTGTAATACAATGTATGGGTTACTCTGACTCGAATAACTCTTTATCTGACTCTTTTCGGTATAAAGCGCTATTAATTGAGCCAGTTGATTTTTAAGATTGGGATTGGTCAACTCAATGGTCGATGGCAATACGATGTCGGGAATGGTATCTGTAGAGGCCAAATATTTTTTGAGGTAATCGTAATAATTGAGCTGAACCGACAAACCTTGCCTACGATTATGAAGCGTTTCTAACTTAACATACCACTGTCCAGCTTGTTCGTCCAAATTTTGAACACCCATACTGGTTTTAAACGATTGTAACTCAAATTCTGAATACTGCAACGAATCGTGCACCGACCGCAAACGCGAATCAATAAAATCAATGGTATTTTTTGCTACTTCACGTTTGCGTTCCACCCCTTTCTGAAGATAAACGGCCATCAGTGAATTTAACACATCAACACCCTTATTTAGGTTGGTACACGTTAGTGCCAAATTTAAGATGCTCGCCCCTGTGGTTTCTACCACACGTATATTACTAAATTGACTAACAAGCTGGTCTTCCGACGAAAAAATAAATTTGAAAGCCGTTAACGACCGCTTATTGGATGGATTTATTAAACGAAATGAAAAATAATCGGTTGTAAACCATTCGCCTAATGTTATTTTTTGATGAATATCCATGGGACTATCCATCCATGTCGATTGTAAACTCTTATAATCATGCATAAAAAACATGTCTGATTGGGCTACTATCATAAATACAGAATCGTTAATGGGCTCTACATCAAAATGAACACCTAAGGCTTGTTGATGATTTACGTCCAACTCCACTATCAAACCACTGGCAGGAGATATACTTCTCTATCGATAAACCGACCAGAAACAAAGTAACTAACCTGAAAATTCAAGCGTTTAATGGCTTTACGAAGCATATCCTCCGACTTAATAATCTCTATCTCGGTAGCTATCTTAGGGTCTAAGCCTACATAACCTGGCATATCAATGACCTTACGAGGGTCACTGGTTTTATCATCTTGTAGTAAAATGGTACTCGTAACGCGGTAAACAGGTATTGTTTTTTGGATGGAATAATATGCACCACCTAATAATTCATGCAAAACACCCTCGAAGATGCAAATTGTTTTTTGGATGGAATAATATGCACCACCTAATGCCAATAATACGCATACACTCATTAATGGCCAAAACCTTAGCCATTTTATAAGTAAATGTATATAATTACTCTTATTGGTTGACATATCAGTAAACTAACTTATAACTCAATCAATAATTCAACACAAACCTACCATATCAATCATCACTAAAGAGGAACCTATTAACGACAATACCTAACAGCATATAGTTAGTTATTAAACTAATGACCCCTTATTAATTACTACATCTCTTCATAGGTAATAAACAGTATTGAATTTATAAACTAAATTTATGAACAATGATGCATAAAAATACGCGCGCACTCCAAATACCCTCACGTTTAAAGGTAATAAATAGTTAGGAATATATAAGCTTCTTTAAGCAATTCGTTTTTAATGCTAACTATAGTTTTTCGCAATGTTTAAAACAAAAAAGGGCAGTTAAATTAATAACCGCCCTTTTGTAGAAGTAATAATAACCGCAACTTAAAAAAGCATACTAATAAATAAGGCCACATTTAAGGCCGTAACTATCACTCCAATGCCATAGAGCATGACTTTTGATTTTTTGGAGTTCTTATATTTACCCATCACTTTTTCGGATGATGTTAAATACACCTGTAAAAAAATAGTAAATGGAAGCTGAATGCTTAATATCATCTGTGAGTAAATCAATCCCTTAAATGGATTTGAGATTAAAAAGATAATACCTAAACCAACTAATAAGGAGATAAAAACACCTAAACGGGAATGATTATCTTTAATGTCGTAAGGCTCATTAAACATACCTGAGAATATAGAACCCGCTGCCATGCCCGAGGTAATAGTAGATGCAATACCAGCAAACAATAACGCTATGGCAAATACAATGGATGCATGACTACCCAATAGAGGCGCCAACAACTGATTGGCCTGTTCTAACTCCGTCACAGGCGAACGTGTGGCAAAAAAAGTAGCCGCAGCTAACAAAATCATGGCACTGTTAATAGCCCACCCTATAAGCATTGATATTAAGGTATCTAAGAACTCGTACTTCAACTGTTTCTTTATCACCTTTTCATCCTCCCGGTTCCATTGCCTGCTTTGAATGACTTCGGAATGTAAAAATAAATTATGAGGCATCACCACTGCACCTAACACACTCATAATAACAACCATAGAGCCTTCCGGAAAAACAGGCGTTACCCAACCCACCAAGGCCGAATTCCAATCGATGTTAACCAACGATAATTCGTATAAAAACGACAAACCAATAATAGAAACGAAGGCAATAATCCATTTCTCCATCATGCGGTACGAGTTGGTAAACAACATGATAACTACAAACACCGTAACTAATAGAGCACCCGCTCGAATGGGAATACCCATTAACATTTTAAGGGCAATGGCACCACCAAGTATTTCAGCCAAGGAAGTTGAGATAGACGCAAACATGGCAGAAAGTAATATAAATTTAGAATACCTAGGCTTAACATGAAGTGTAGCAGCCTCTGAAAGACACAGCCCCGTAGCAATGCCAAGGTGCGCCACATTGTGCTGCAACACAATAAGCATGATGGTTGATAGTGTTACCATCCACAACAGGGCATAACCATAGTCCGCACCCGCAGCCAAATTAGAGGCCCAGTTACCAGGGTCAATAAACCCTACAGTTACCAATAAACCAGGTCCAATAAACTTAAATATCTCAAGACTACCATACTTGGCCGTATAGCCCTTTCGGTCTATATTCTTTAAAAAATCAAACATATACCACTAACTAACAACACGTTATATTTACTAATCTAAATCTAAACTAAACTGCTGCTTTAGTTTTATTAAGGCAGGATTTTTCTCCAACATCAACTTAAACTTATCAGCCGAAGTGTAAGCCTTTTGTGTATCATCATCTTCAACCATAACGATTTCAATGAATAATTCAAAATTAGCATTCTGTAAAGCCTTCTTAAAATAAGGCATAAACACACTTTTCTCTGACAATAACTCTGATTCTTGTGTTTTGTTCTTGACATGAAGTATTATTTTCCCATCAGGCTGCAAAACAGGACTGTGATTCACAAAAATACTATATAACCGAGGATTAGTAACCCTATTTTTTTCGGCGTATAACAACCAGCATTTTGTTAATTCCTCTTGGGTGAATTTACTGTTCCACGATGGGTCTATAACAATCGTTTCTTCATTTTTGGCACTTGGAGTAGTACTTGAAGTAGATTTTGCATGCATGCTCTGAGCCATGCCCTTTAACGAGAAAGAACGAAGACTGTTAGGAGCGGATTCTATTGGTTTGGAAACACTTGTTTTTGAACTAACAACAGAGGGAGGGGTCATACTAACTGGCGCCTTAACAGGCGATGCAACAGGAACAGGTGCACCAGAACTAGTACGAGCCAGACGTTCGGCTTCGCGTTTGGCCTTAGCCGCCTTTTTAGCCGCTACTTTTTTTTTTCTATTTCAATACGAGATAAACTCATTACCGCAAACTCAACGTGCAAACGCTTGTTTTTGGCTAAACGGTACTGCATCTCACAGTCCGAA
>QKIO01000013.1 GCA_003251015.1 Bacteroidales bacterium | reverse complement strand
CAGCAAGAGGATGAATGCACAGCGCAAGATGAGAATCACTTACATAAGCAAAAAGAAGAGTGCCCTGTTTGTCATTTCGAATTCTCGGTATTTGCCATTCATGAACTAACCCATGTGCCCTCTGTACAAATACGTTTGTATCACTTTCTATTAGAGGTTTACACATCTTACCACACCAGTTACACTAAGTATTCGTTTTTATTACGCGCACCCCCTAGTATCTAGTTGTCAGAATTGTATTTAAACTAGTTATTATTTGAAGTTGTGTCTTCTAAATCCACCCATCTATATAATTGATGGTGGATTCAGAAAAGGCAGCTTTGTACTTATATGCGTCGTAAAATGAAGAAATATATCTTGGTTTGCATCGTGGCCTTATGTAGTCATGTGTCAAACTCACAAAATAGAATTAGTGGACAAGTAAGCGAAACCGCTACCCTACCACTTCCTGGGGCAACTATTTATATGCCCGAAATAAACAAAAGCACCATTACCGATAAAAATGGTTTTTATGCCATTGACAACATTCCAAATGGAAAATTTAAAGTGCAATTTTCGTATTTGGGGTATGCAAATGCCATCGAAACCTTGGTGTTAACTAACTCAAACATCACCTTGGATGTAAATCTTAAACCCACCATTTTTGAGGCCGAGGAAATTGTTGTTACGGGTGGTTATAACTCAACTCAACATGAGAATGCGGTTAAGATAGATGTTTTAAAACTATCGTCGACTCATCTTACGGCCACGCCTAATTTTATGGAAGTACTTACAAAAGTGCCTGGCGTTGATATGATATCCAAAGGTAGTGGAGTATCAAAGCCTGTGATTCGCGGTTTGTCGATGAATGACATCTTGGTGTTAAACAATGGGGTGCGTTTCGAGAATTATCAATATTCGAGCCATCACCCCCTTGGCATTGATGAGTTTGGCATTGAGAATGTAGAAGTTATTAAAGGACCTGCCTCCTTACTGTATGGCTCTGATGCCATTGGAGGTGTTATCAATTTCATCAAAGAAAAACCCGCTTTAGCAGGCACCGTAGTGGGTGATTATAACTTGCAATTGCATTCAAATACTTTAGGCGTAACCAACAATCTAGGCGTCAAAGGCGCCAGCGATAATTTCTTTGGTGGAATAAGGGTTGGTCAAAAAAGTAATGCCGACTTTTTACAAGGAGGTGGAGCTTATGCACCTAACTCACGTTTTACCGAGCAGTCGCTAAAAACAAATGTGGGTACTTCTAACAGACTGGGGTTATTTAAAGTGTTTTACGACTACAACCAACAAGATTTAGGTCTTGTAGAGGACGAAGCCATTGAAGCCATCACTCAAAGAGGCAGAGATAACGACTTGTTTTATCAACAGCTAAACACCCATCTCTTATCATCTCAAAATAAAATTCATTTGGGACGAATGAAATTAGATGTTAATGGCGCTTATCAAAACACCGAATTGGCTCATATAGCAGAACCCGAAGAGTATGAACTACAAATGAACTTGGCGACCCTCACCTACGAAACCAAACTACATCTTCCATCATCAACAAATGCTGAGTATATTTTAGGTTTTCAAGGGTTAAATCAGAAAAATACAAACATCAACAATCGCGAAACGCTGTTGTTGCCCAATGCCCAAACCAATAACTACTCTGGATTTGCTTTGTTGCAACATTCCTTTTTCACCCGCTTAAAGGTTCAAACGGGTGTGAGGTACGATTACAAAACCATTGTGTCGGAAGTCATTGGCACACCAGATGAAAGTTCGACCTATCGTCAGGCTTTGGATAAGGAGTTTGATAGTTTTAGTGGTTCGTTGGGAGCTACCTATAACGTGTCGGATGCTTTGTTGCTTAGAGCCAATGCGGCATCGGCCTATCGCACCCCTAATCTGGCAGAGCTGACTTCTAACGGTCAACACGAAACCCGTTATGAAGTGGGCGACCCAAACTTGGTGCCTGAGGTATCGGTTGAAGCCGACCTAAGCTTACATTGCCATAAGGACAACTATACGTTTGATGTGGCAGGTTTTTACAACCGCATTGCTAATTATATCTTCATCTCACCAACGGGGCAAAATACATCAACAAACATCCCTATTTATCAATACCAACAAAACAATTCGTCGTTGGTAGGAGGTGAAGCGGCTTGCATTTGCATCCACAAGCCATTGCCTGGTTACATTTTGAAACAACCTATGCTACGGTGGTGGGTAAACAACAAAATGGGGATTATTTACCCTTTGTGCCAGCTCATAAGTTAAAGTTTGAGTTGCGTGCCGAAAAAGATAAGTTGGGGGTATTTAAGAATGTATTTGCCTCGGTGAATACACAAACGGCCTTTGACCAAAATAATGCGGCACCCGACGAAACCACAACCCCAGGCTACACGCTGTTGGATTTAGGTTTGGGAGGCCAGCTAACTCTAAAACAACAACCGATTTTTATTGGTTTAAATGCCAATAATGTGTTAGATACCCAATACATAGACCATCTATCAACTCTAAAAGAAGTAAACTTGTATAATCCTGGCCGAAACGTTTCGTTAACACTCAAAGTACCATTTGGCTTTGTAAAATAGATGATGGCCATGCAGTAAACAGCGTAATAAAGTTATATTCATGCAGAAATGCTTCATTTCTGCATGAATTACACCCATATTTAACTCAAACCACATGGAAGTAATCGTATTAATTGATAACAATCCACATCCCACACAAGATCTTTTAATTGAGCATGGTTTAAGTCTGTATTTTGAAAAGGATGGTTACAAATGGTTGTTTGATGTAGGCGCATCAGATGGATTTCATGCCAATGCCACTCGTTTGGGAATTGCCATGGAAGAGGTGGATTACCTAATTCTTTCACACGCGCATTTTGACCATACAGGCGGACTACAACATTTCTTGGAGATAAATACCAAAGCAAAAATATACCTTTCGGAACACCTGGTTGGGATGAGTTATTACTCGTACAGCAAAGGAGATAAACGCTCTATTGGCATGAATACGTCTTTAATAGACAGGTACCCGAACCGTTTTCATTGGGTGAGTGAAAACACAAAACTCAGTTCACATGTCAATCTATTAGCTACGGTACCAAATAAATATGCCAGA
>QKIO01000261.1 GCA_003251015.1 Bacteroidales bacterium | reverse complement strand
TGGCTTATAATATACTAAAACACCCTTTTCTGTACCAACCCATACATATCCATTTTTATCTTCTGCTAACGCATAAATCTTGCCCGAATGCTCTTCCCCCTCCTCATTCCATAATAGTAGTTGACCAGCATTACGAGGATCATTATAATCTTCCTTCGACATTTGTTGAGGACCACGGTAACTATCGTCCGTTTCGTCGAAAGGCGTTTTATTCGTATTTATAACAACAAAACCATTACGAGTAGTGTTCATCTGTGTAAACGGTATCCAGATATTATCATCCCTTGTTATTAATAGCTGTTTGGTACTGTGTAAATTCTTTAAAACACCATATGAATAGGAATACCAATTATTATCCTTGGATTTCATCACTAAACCATTAGCTACATACCCATTGGTCATCCAAATATTACCTTTAGAATCACTACCAATACCTCCTACCCTTATATAGCCAAAATCATTATTGATATCTACCAACTTGCTATTAGTTCTATCATAATTTTCTAACATAGAAGTACCATTAACTTTAAAAGCACCACCACCCCACGACGCTATGTAAACTTGACTAGGATCTGTCTTGTCTACACATGTCTGAATAAGATCACGCCATGCCCATTGTTTCCAGTTAGCATTGGGAACTCCAGTTTGCCAATCTCTAAAATTAAAATAAGAATATTGGTAATGTATATCTGAATTATTAAAAGACTCATCGGTGGAGCCAGCCAATGAATAAATACCTTGGTCATTAGCTTGCAGAGAAAAACACAAATTAGATTTAGGACCATTTGGCAGAATAGAAACATCAAAAGGATCAGATTTCTTAACAATACCAAAATTATTGTCTGCAACAAACAGAGCGGTTTCATCCTTGTTCAACATAGAAATGTTGGGACTAATACCTTGTAAACCGATAGTTTCAAGATTATAAGTAGTTATGGAAGAAACAACAATGAGCGACTTATTAAAGCTTCTAATCTCACCTGATTCGGTTAAAATAAGAGAATTTCTGGTAGAACTTATATCCTTATAAGTAGTTGTTTTACCTAATTCTTTCCATACTGCATTATCAGAGTAGCTGATAGTTATATTGGCTAGTGAGTTGCCGTAAGTTACAAATAGTTTTGAATCAAATACCGTTAGACCATAAGCAGGTCCAGACAAACTAGTTTCTAAAGCCCAGGACTTATAAAAAGCAATTTGAGGATCGTTAATAGCTGCACTTTTTAACCCAGTGGATGTGGCAGCATACAATCGATCATTATAAACTATGGTTTTATTTACCTGTACAAAGTCTCCGTTATCACCAGGATAATAAGTATCAGCCACTTCAAGTTTCTTCGCATCAATAACAAGAATGGCAAAGTTGAGACTACAATATATCAAATTATTATATTCATTAAAATGATTTATTTGTTTACTCCCCGTAATATCTTTTGCTAGCAGTTCAGGTAAATTAGTCACCTTTTGATCTTTAATATAATCAATATTTCCATTACTATACCCAACGATAAAGGCATCATTACTCAATGCACCAATGGCAGTAATATCAACATCGCTTAATCCATTTACACGAGTCATCTTTTTAGTTACTTGTGTATTCTTATTATAAATAACAACCGCAACTTCATTGGCTCCAATAACATAACTATCTGTCTCTGCCAAATATTTACAACTAGCAAACGAAAAATGATCTTTCCATGAATTAGAAAAATCTTGTGACTGAACTGGCATTAAAATCGCTAACACAGCAATTATTAAAAGAGATATTTTAGTCATTATTTTAAGTTTTTTAGAAATGCAATTAGTTTATTGGTAGCCATAGCACGATGACTTATTTTATTTTTTTCTATTATATCCATTTCGGCGAACGATGTTTCATAACCATTGGGAATAAAGATTGGATCATATCCAAAACCTTTTACTCCTTTACGATCGGTGGTTATGTTGCCCTCCACAACCCCTTCAAAAAGTGTTTCTTTACCATTTATAAGTAAAGATATAACGGTTCTAAATCGAGCTTTTCTATTGGAAACATCCTTCAATTTTAAAAGCACCTTATCCATATTTAGATTAGCATCCCGCTCTTCGCCAGCGTAACGGGCCGAGTAGACACCAGGTTCGTTATTCAAAGCTTCTATTTCTAGACCTGTATCATCGGCAAAACAGTCTGCTTTATATTTTTCAAAGATAAAATGCGACTTTTGCGAGGCGTTTGCTTCCAAGGTATGACCAGTTTCTGGTATATCATCAAAACACCCCAACTGATCTAAACTTTGTAGTGCCATTGTTGAGCCTAACAACTGTTGTACTTCTTCTAACTTATGTAAGTTATTTGTCGCAAAAACCAATTTCATCTTCTGTATAACTATATGATATAAACGTTACAAAGTATAAAAGTATTTTAATTCTATCAAAAAAACCTCATTTACTCGCTTTTAAATAAGACCAAATGAAAAAGGGGACCAATAAAATTGTTCCCCTCTATACCTCTTTTACAAAGTCTTAGTTGTGCTTTTCTATTAAACTAATAAACTCATCAAATAGAAACTCGGTATCAGTAGGACCTCCAGAAGCCTCTGGGTGAAACTGAGTTGAGAAAAACGGTTTAGACTTATGTTTGATTCCTTCGTTCGTTTTGTCGTTGATGTTTAGGAAGTAAGGCTCCCAATCTGCACTTAATGTGTCAGTATCTATAGCAAAACCATGATTTTGACTTGTAATATAACACGTATCAGTACCAACTTTAATAACTGGATGATTATGCGCTCTGTGGCCATACTTTAACTTATAAGTAGAAGCTCCAGAAGCCATTCCCAATAACTGATTACCAAGACAAATGCCAAAAATTGGTTTGCCAATAGCAATAGCTTTTTTAATGTTAGATATGGTTTTTTCACACATCTCTGGGTTACCCGGTCCGTTAGATAACATAACACCATCATAGTCTTCGGTAGTAAAATCATAATCCCAAGGCACACGAATTACTGTGGTATCTCTTTTTAAAAGACAACGTAAAATATTGTATTTGGCACCCGTATCAACTAAAACAACTTTATGTTTTCCGTTACCGTACACTGTTTTTTCTTTTACACTAACTTTAGCAACTAGGTTTGTTTTGTTAGGATCGTTGAATTCGATGGTTTCATCTTCAACTTCAATTTTACCTAACATACATCCTTTTTCACGCAATACTTTAGTTAGCTCACGCGTGTCAATACCAAAGATGCCTGGCACTTTATGCTCTTTTAACCAATCACTTAAGCTGCCCTTTGCATTCCAATGACTATGTTCAAAAGAGTAATTAGAAACGATTAAACCAGCAATGTGGATACGATCTGATTCGTAAAATTTAGGAATGCCATTTTCCATTTCCGCTTGAGGAACACCATAGTTTCCAATAAGTGGGTAGGTAGCAACCAAAATTTGTCCCTCGTAAGAAGGATCTGTTAAACTTTCAGTATAACCAGTCATTGCAGTATTAAATACTACCTCACCAGCTACTGATTTATGAAATCCGAACGATTTTCCTTCGAAGACAGTACCGTCTTCTAATACTAATTTAATATTTTTCAATTCAGGCATACCTTTGTTGATTAACCCTTTACATTAAGTTTTAAAAAATACATTTGGTGATGTTGTCATCAACCAACGATGCATTTTTATACGTGGCGCAAAGGTAGTAAATATTTATGTGTGAAGCCAAACATTATATGGTTTTGGATGTATATTTTATCCCATAACACCGCACATCCTCTAAAAGAAACATTGGTTACCAGTCCAATAAGTGTTTAAAGTTAAACAGCGTTAATATTGATCTCAACGCTTAAGTGCGGCTGGGTGATTTTCGAACGAGTTCTTAACTTCCCAGTCTTACTAAAGCTCCAATTTCTATAATTAAAGCATATAATATATTGATATAAAAATAATTAAATGCAAAAAAAAGGACTGTCATTATTTAAAATGCAGTCCTCTAATATTTTATTATTTACGCTTATCTAATTGCTGATACGGATCTCTAGTTACCACATTTTTATACGCAGGACGAATAATACGTTTACTAGGGAATGTCACCTCTTCAATACGGTGAGCACACCACCCAGCGATACGTGACGCAGCAAAAATAGGCGTGTAAATCTCCTTCGGTAATTTCAAACAATCGTAAACAAAACCACTATAAAAATCAACATTGGCACAAATAATTTTGGCATGTTCTCCTTTAAATTGGTGAAAAACTTCAGGCGACAAACGTTCTACAGCAGCATACAAATTATACTCGTCCATACGCCCTTTCTCCTCGGCTAATAAACGGGCTTTTTCACGCAAAAGAACAGCTCTAGGATCAGACAAGGTATAAATAGCATGACCAATACCGTATATTTTACCTGATTTATCGTAAGCCTTTTTATTTAGCATCTTTAAGAGAAACTCTGATACTTCAGCATCGTTTTTCCAATCTTTAACATGACTCTTAATATGATGCATCATATCCATCACCTTTAGATTGGCACCCCCATGTAAAGCACCTTTTAACGAACCTAAAGCAGCTGCAATAGCCGAATAGGTATCCGTTTGTGCAGAACTAACCAAACGGGTGGTAAACGAGGAATTATTACCACCGCCATGTTCAGCATGAATAACCAATGATAAATCAAGTAAATCAGCCTCTAACTTAGTGTATTTATCACCTTTTAGCATATATAAGAAATTCTCAGCCGCACTTAATCCTGGTTGAGGATGACGTATCACCAATGATTTTCCTTGATAAGAATGGCGCATTCCAAAATAAGAATAAGCTACAATCACAGGAAATTTAGCAATAAGACTTATCGACTGCTGAATAAGGTTTTCAGGAGAATAATCCTCAGCCTTTTCATCGTCTGAATACAATGCCAATACAGAACGAGCCAACATATTCATCACATCTCTACCTCTAAGAGAAAGAATCATGTTTTTAGAGAACGAAGGTGGTAAATCACGTTCATCGGCAAGCGTTTTAGTGAATTCAGCTAATTCTTCTTTATTAGGCAATTTACCTGAAAGTAAAAGAAAAGCGGTTTCTTCAAAACCATGTCGCCCTTCACTTTGAAAACCTGAAGCTAACTCTTTAAGTTCATAACCACGGTAATAAAGTTCACCGTGGCAAGGTTTAATATCTTCGTTTGAGCGATCGTAACCAACCACATCACCAATACAAGTTAATCCTACCAAAACGCCCGAGAAATCGGCATTACGCAATCCTCTTTTAACATTAAACTTATCAAAAAGCGCTTTGTCAATATTACTTGCTTCTACGGCATTAGTTGCCAGTTTTGAAATGAGTGTCATCTTATATTTTTTAAACGATTACTTTACTAATTTTTCCACTGCGATTTCCATTTTAGAAAACTCAAATCCTTCAATCAAACGATCCATCTTTTGTTTGATTTGAGCGGTACATAAGTTGCCTATTGAACCTTCGTGCGTGTGATTGATGGTAATATCAGCTGAAAAATCGCCTTTCTCTATTTGTCCACCTACAATTTTATACGCATCACGGAAAGGAACACCCTGCAAAACCAGTTTGTTTACTTCCTCCACACTAAATGCTAATTTATATTTTTCGTCGGCCATCACGTTTTCTGTAACGGTCATATTTTCGATTGCAAAGGTAGCAATTTGTAAACAATCCATTAACTCCTCAATAGCAGGGATAAACATCTCTTTTATCAACTGCAAATCTCTAAAATAACCGCTCGGCAAATTAGCCATTATCATACCTATTGATTCTGGTAAAGCCTGAATTTTATTACACTTAGCGCGAATCAATTCAAATACATCAGGATTCTTTTTGTGTGGCATGATGCTAGATCCTGTAGTTAGCTCATCTGGCAGTTTTAAAAAACCAAAATTTTGACTGGTGTACATACAACCATCCACCGCTAGTTTACCCAAAGTTTGAGCAACCGATGCCATGGCGTAAGCTACTGTTTTTTCGGTTTTACCACGCCCCATTTGAGCGTACACCACATTATAACTAAGGTCTTCAAAACCTAGAAGTTGAGTGGTTAGTGTGCGGTTGATAGGAAAAGAAGAACCATAACCAGCTGCTGCGCCCAACGGATTTTGGTTGGTCATTTTATATGCCGCTTGAATCACCAACATATCATCGGCCAAACTTTCAGCAAAAGCACCAAACCACAAGCCAAAGGAGGACGGCATGGCTACTTGCAAATGAGTATATCCAGGGATTAAAACGTTTTTATGAGTTTCACTTTTCTTTTGTAAAGTATCGAATAACGTAGTTACAGCACCCACAACCTCTTGCAAACGGTGACGTGTAAATAATTTTAAATCCAATAAAACTTGATCGTTGCGTGAACGACCGCTGTGTACTTTTTTGCCCACATCACCTAAGGATTGTGTCAATAACAATTCCACTTGAGAGTGCACATCTTCAACTGTATCTTCAATAACAAACTGACCATTAACAGCTTGTTGATATATCTTTTTTAATTCTATCAAAAGAATTTCTAATTCATCCTTTTTAAGCAGACCCACCGTTTCTAACATGGTAATATGAGCCATGGTACCCATCACATCAAAAGGAGCCAAAAAAACATCCATCTCACGATCACGTCCTACGGTGAATGCCTCAATTTTTTTATTTACTGATATCCCTTTATCCCACAGTTTCATTCCACTAATTTTAAGATGTAAAGTAAAAAACGAAGTCTAGTTAAAAGCCAATGTTATAGTTTATTACCATTGATCCATTCTCACTTCGCAAATATATATAGTTTTTGATGTTATTTGAACAAACACACATTAATTACTGAGAAGAACCTCTAAATTATCCAATATAAACCTACAAACGAACATTTCAGTACCCCTAACCCCACAAAAATGTGTCTTTTTGCTAAACTTTGTGTTATGTAATTATTTATTATTTGTGTAAATTTTAGTCCGTGTTCAACAAAGATGCCCTAATGATTTAACACAGAAAACACCTTATAATTTGAGCTGATTTAACAACTGATAATATACTTCAATACCTTTCTCTATTTCAGAAAGATAAATGTATTCATCAGCAGTATGTGAACGAGCCGAATCGCCAGGTCCAATTTTTAAAGTAGTGAAACTCATTAAAGCCTGATCGGACATGGTAGGCGAACCATAATAAGATAAACCTAACTCTATACCCTTTTTTACAACTGGATGTTCTAGCTCAATGCACGAACTATTTAATCGATACGAACGAGCTTTAACATCACACGATACGTTGGATTGAATAAGTTGATGCAATTCCTCGTTTGAATAAAATTCATTCACCCTTACATCTACCACAAACCGACAGCTGTCAGGTACTACATTATGTTGAGTACCAGACTCTATCTGTGTCACTGTCATTTTTACTGGACCCAAGTGAGGAGATTGTTTCGGAAACTCATGAGTTCTAAACCAATCTAAATCTTTTAACGATGCATAAATAGCATTAACCCCTTCGTTACGTGCGGCATGGCCCGTTTGACCATGCGACACACAATCTAGCACCATCAAACCTTTTTCGGCAATAGCCATCTGCATTTGAGTCGGTTCACCAATAATACCTAAATCGATGGTTCCTAGCTGAGCTAAAATAGAAGCGATACCATTGACTCCAGACACTTCTTCTTCTGCCGTAGCAGCAAACACTAAATTATAAGGTTGCTCCTTTTGTTTAAGTAAAAGGAAGGTCGCCAACAACGAGACCAACGGCCCTCCAGCATCATTACTCCCTAAACCTATAAGTTTATCACCCTCAAGGGTAGCTCCAAAAGGATTATAAGTCCATTTAGAAGAAGGTTTTACTGTATCAATATGTGAGTTAAGTAGAATTGTAGGTTTGCTTACATCTAAAGCATGTGCCCATACCCACACATTATTTTGTTGGCGATTAACTTCTAAACCACGAGCCTTCAAAAAAGCTTGCATCACATCAGCAGCACCCGACTCATCTCGACTAAACGATTCTATCGCAATAAGCTGTTTAAGAAGTTCGACAACTTGCTTAGAAATAGTATTAATATCCATTCTATAAAACCCTAATTATTTAGTGAGATACAAACGAGTACCTGTAGACTTGCTAAATTTCAAACCATGAACATTTGTAATTTCTACTTCCACAACACCCCGTTTAAGGGCTTCAAAACCGCTATCTAACTTAGGTATCATGCCATCCAAAATCACACCACTTGCTTTATGCTCAATGTAAGATTCCATATCTAAAGCAGAAATGACCGAATCGTCATCAGTTGGGTTTAACAAAACGCCTTTTTTCTCAAAACAGAAGATAAGCTGTACTCTAAAGATAGACGCAAAGGCTTTGGCTAGTTCAGAGGCGATGGTATCGGCATTGGTATTCAGCAATTGACCTTTACCATCGTGGGTAATAGGGGCAATAACTGGAATAACATCATTTTTAATTAATTCTTCTAACTGATCGCAATTAACAAACTTAACATCACCCACATACCCATAATCCACATCACCCACAGGGCGTTTGTCGGCACGAATAAGATCTAAATCGGCACCTGTTAACCCAACAGCTTGCACGTTACGAGCTTGTAACTGAGCTACAATGTTTTTATTCACTAAACCTCCATAAACCATGGTTACCACATCAAGCGTTTCTTTATCTGTGATGCGACGACCATCTACCATTTTGGTTTGGATGCCCATTTTTTCAGCAATAGCAGTAGCCGATCGCCCTCCTCCGTGAACCAAAATCTTATGACCAATGATTTTTGAAAAATCATTTAATAATTCGGCTAAAGATACAGGATCTTCAACAACTTTACCTCCTACCTTAACAATGGTTAAGCGATCAATCATGTAATTTATTTTAGAGTTTCTAACATACGTTTAATAACCACTTGGGCAGATACAACGCGATTGGCGGCTTCATCAATAACAATACTATTTGGACTGTCAATAACCGCATCGGTCACAATCATGTTGCGACGAACTGGTAAACAATGCATGAACTTACCATTGTTTGTCAAGGCCATTTTTTCTTCATCCACAGTCCAACTCATGTCTTTAGACAATATCTGGCCGTATTGGCTGAATGAAGACCAGTTTTTAGCGTAGATGAAATCAGCATCTTTGAAAGCCTTCTTCTGGTCGTATTCGATGGTAGCACCTTCCGAAAATTCTGGAGCTAATTCATACCCTTTAGGATGAGTAATTACAAAATCAACATCTGCTTTCTTCATCCATTCTGCAAACGAATTAGGAACAGCCTGCGGCAAAGCGCGTGGATGCGGTGCCCAAGTAAGAACCACCTTTGGACGAGCCTTTGTTTTGTGTTCTTCGATGGTAAATAAATCGGCAAATGCCTGTAAAGGATGACGTGTAGCCGATTCCATGCTGATGACTGGCACGCCAGAAAATTCGATAAACTGACTAAGAATACGCTCTTCGTAATCGGCCTTTTTATCTTCAAACGTTGCAAAAGAACGAACCCCAATAATATCGCAATAACGACCGATAACAGGCACCGCTTCGCGCAAATGCTCAGGTTTATCACCATCCATTACCACACCAAATTCGGTTTCTAATTTCCAACCATCCTTGTTTACATCAAGAATAATTACATTCATGCCCAAGTTCATAGCAGCCTTTTGAGTGCTTAAACGAGTGCGTAAGCTCGAATTAAAAAAGATAAGAACAATGGTTTTGTTTTTACCTAAAGTATCCCATTTATATGGATTAGCTTTTACTTCGGCGGCCTCTTTTAGTGCAACACTTAAATCGCCTATGTCATCAACGGTTAAATATCTTTTCATACAGTCTGGTTTTTACGCTCTAATTTGGCCATTGCCCTTTACAATCCATTTATAACTTGTCAATTCTTTTAAAGCCATTGGCCCCCTAGCATGCAGCTTTTGAGTGCTAATACCAATCTCAGCACCTAAGCCAAATTGTGCACCATCGGTAAAGGCTGTGCTGGTATTCACATACACGGCAGCGGCATCTACCTCATTTAAATATTTTTCAATCACTTGTTCATCTTCGGCAATAATAGCCTCGCTGTGTTTAGAACTAAAGTTATAGATATGCTCAATGGCCTCATCCGCCGAAGCCACCGTTTTAATAGACATACGCATAGCTAAAAACTCAGTGCCAAAATCAGCAGAAGTGGCCTTCTTTAATAGATGAGCTGGGTACGCATTTTGAAGATGAGTGTAAGCTTTTTCATCGGCCAGAATTTCAACTTCCTTATCAGCCATTGGGAGTACCAAAGCCGCCAAGTCTGTTAATCTATTTTGATGAATCACTAAACAATCCAATGCATTACAAACACTCACGCGACGTGTTTTAGCATTAAGAATGATGGCTTTCCCATAAGCTAAGTCGCCCGACTCATCAAAATAAGTATGCACAATGCCAGCACCCGTTTCTATAACAGGGATTTTCGAATTCTCACGGACGTTATTAATCAAACCTTGAGAACCGCGTGGTATAAGCACATCAACATACCCATAAGCCGTCATTAATGCCGTAGCCGCCTCACGCTCGGGAGGTAACAGTTGAATAATATCACTATCTACACCAGCAGCCACTAATACATCACGAACTATTTTTGTAAGTATGGTATTGCTGCTAACAGCATCACTGCCACCTTTTAACACACAGGCATTACCTGAGCGCAAACAAAGTGCAAACACATCGATGGTTACATTCGGACGCGCCTCATAAATAACACCGATTACGCCCAACGCCACACGTTTCTTTTGTAACTGTAAGCCATTTGGCAAAGCCTTGCTTTCTAGCACCTCGCCAACTGGAGCGGCTAACTTAGATACACTAATACAATCAGCAGCAATAGCTTCCAAGCGGTCTTTGGTCAATTTTAAACGGTCGTAACGAGGATCTGTTTCGTCCATTCGCGCTAAATCAAGCGCATTAGCTTTTAATATCTCATCTGTTGATGACACAATGGCTTTACTAAGCGCTACCAAAATAGTTTCAGATAAAGCACTGTCCATCTTAGACATGGACCGAGATGCCTTCTTTACTTTTTCAAAATAATCAAGATATATCATACTAAAGACTTGAACTTTTTACATTATTTCGGGAAACACAAACAGATAATCGTAATGAATTAAAGGCTTATATTTTGGGTCGTTCATATGCTTTTCGGCATTTTCTCTATCATACTTAGCCTTCCCAATACCAAGTAAATGGCCATCCTCACCCATTATTTTCAACAGATCACCTTTTTTAAACTGACCATTAATAGCGGTAACCCCTGCCAAGAGCACACTGGTAGCTTTACTAGAATACAAAGCTTTTATAGCTCCTTTATTAATGACTATCTCCGCCTTGGTAAACCCTTCAGAATAGGCCATCCATTTTTTAATGGCAGGACTAGGTTGATCCCCAATAAAATGAGTGTGAACAACCTCACTTGAATTCTTAGTGAGTTCGGTAAGAATATTTGGTTTAAGACCATTGGCAATGTGCACCTGAATACCTGAAGCCGCCGTTTTGCGAGCTATGCGGCATTTCGTTAACATCCCACCACGTCCAAAATTTGATTTAGAAGTGGAGATATATTTTGCCAAATCAGTTTTACCAGCTTGTATCTGACGAATAACTTCAACACCCTCCTTTGTAGGATTGCCATTGAAGATACCATCTATATTACTTAATATATAAAGGGCTTCACAATCCATCATGGCTGCCATCATACCAGACAACTCATCGTTATCGGTAAACATAAGCGCCGTAACAGACACTGCATCATTCTCATTAACAATAGGTAACACATTATTATCCCACAGAGCAGATAGACAATTTTTCATATTAAGATAATGTCCTCTAGTCCTAAAATCTTCCTTTGTTACTAATACTTGACCCACGTTAATTTTATGTTTCTCAAATAGAGAAGCATACAGATTTATTAGTTTAACCTGACCAACAGACGATAACAACTGTCGTTGAGACACTTGATCCATCTTACTATCCACTTGTAGAATACCACGCCCTGAGGCCACAGCCCCAGAACTAACCAGGATAATTTTTTTTCCTTCTTTATGTAAATTGGCTATTTCATCCACCAGTTCAGAAACTCGTTTTTCATTCAAGCCTCCTCCATCACTAGCTAATACATTAGAGCCTATTTTAATAGTTATTGTATCGTACACGTTACTTTCCTTTTTGAGTTTTTTCGTAGGCCGTTAATGTGCCTTGAATCACAGCACTACTAAATCCATTTTTTTCCATGGCATTAAGACCAGTAATGGTTACACCAGCAGGCGTAGTTACTTTATCTATTTCTACTTCGGGATGATTGCCACCTTTAAGAATTAAATCGGCAGCACCCAACACGGTTTGAGCGGCTATTTGAGTAGCTAGTTTGGCACCAAATCCCATTTCCACACCTGCCTCGGTAGATGCACGTATATATCTCATGGCAAATGCAATACCACATGAAGCTAAGATAGTTGCCGAAGCCATTAACTTTTCTTCTATGATAAGGGCTTGCCCCATTTGATTAAACACATCAAGCATTAATTGCTGCTGCTCGGCCGTAGCATTGCTTGCACTCATGCAAGTCATTGATTGACCAATAGCAATGGCTGTATTTGGCATGGCTCTAAAAATGGGCAGTTTAGCACCGCTCCATACTTCCACATCCTGCGAAGTAACACCAGTGGCAAGAGATACCACAATGGTTTGAGGCGTTAGCACCTCTTTAATTTCATTGATAACAGCTTCGATAAAATAGGGTTTTACCACTAACATCACAATGTTAGCATCCTTAGCAGCTGCCACATTATCGTTACCTACCGTAACCCCTTTTAATTTTAAGTCGTTAAGTAACTCCACCTGACGGCGGGTAACAACTAATTGTGAAGGACTCACAATTTTACTAGCCACAATACCATTTGCGATGGCTGACCCTAAATTTCCTCCACCAATAATGGCGATTTTATTTATTTTCATCTACTAAATATTGGGTTTGCGTTTTTCCAAGCGCGTAAAAATAACCTTTGTAAAGACGCTAAAATTACAGAAAAAGTCCCAATAAAGCCCTAAAATCAACTACTTTTCTTTTTTACTCGGCTTGTCAACCACCACGTGAGCCCAGTTTTCGCCTGACTTAATTCGGTATAATTGCATTTCGCTAATGCCAAATTGTTTTGCAATCAGTTTGAGTCTGGTTTTACGTTCTGGGTCGTTAATTTTTTTCTTAAGACGCATTACTTGGGTAGCAGTAAGCTTATGCCCTTTCTGAGTTTTTCGTCCTTTTTGTTTTTCGCGAGCTTCGGTAACTGAGGGGTTTTTTTGTTGATGGGCAAACATCTCCTTTTTGGCAGACCATTTGAGGTTATCCACAAAATTATTGCTTTTATTAAAATCTAGATGAATCACGTATTGTTCATCATCATTCACTTTAGACAGGAATTGTTCGGCCACTAATTTATGAACGTAAAGTGTTTTAGAAACACCAAACGGTCTAATGGGTAAGGTGGGGTACCCTCGCAGGCGCCCACCTTTTATTAAACTACCGTTTTCTATAGTGTCAATGAAACTGATTATTCGGCCGTAATTTGAAATGGCATAACGCTTTTTTAAAGCACCTTGTTCGAAATAAATTTCCTTCCATTGTTCATTCCAAAACGACCTAACCATTCAGTTTTTAAGTTAATTAACAGCTATCCGAAGCTTCGCATAAACACATCATAAAGTGGTCTACCTGAGCCTCTGATAGAGATAAAGGAGGTAGTAACCTTAGTGTGCTAGTGCCGGATACGCCGGTAAAAATACTCTTTTCAAACAACAATTTACTTCTTAACAACGAAATATTTTTATCGTACTCAATACCAATCATTAAACCAGTACCTCTCAGCTCTTTAATGCTAGGTATTTTAGCTAAATTGCTCAATAGATATTCGCCCATATTCTTAGCGTTTTCTATCAAGTTTTCGCTTTCAATAATCTCTAACACAGCTAACGAGGCCGCACAAGCTAAGTAATTGCCACCAAAAGTAGTGCCTAATAAACCATGAACAGCCTTAAAGTGAGGTGCAATTAACACACCACCCACAGGAAAACCATTGGCCATCCCTTTGGCAACCGTAATAATATCAGGTGTAACAGAAGTATGTTGAAAAGCAAAAAACTTACCACTACGTCCATAACCCGATTGAACCTCATCCAAAATAAGAACAGTGCCGTACTTTTTGCACAAAGGCTCCAAAGCCTCGAGGAAAGCAGCATCTGGCACTATAATACCTGCAATACCTTGAATACCTTCAATAATAACAGCTGCTACGTCGTTATTCTTCAATTGGTTTTCTACTGCAGATAAGTCGTTAAGAGGCAATATTTTAATGTCGTGTTTGCTATTAAATGGCGATACTATTTTAGCATTGTCGGTAGCTGCCACAGCGCCAGATGTACGTCCATGAAAGCCTTTTTCGAAGGCAATAACTTTAGAACGTCCTGTGTGAAAGGAAGCTAACTTTAGCGCATTTTCATTGGCCTCGGCACCAGAGTTACAAAGGAACAGACTAAACTCAGGCAAACCAGAAAGCTCACCTAACTTAGTGGCTAATTCAACCTGCATCGGATTTTGAACCGAGTTAGAGTAAAAACCAATTTTCTTAACCTGTTTAGCTATACGGTCAACATAATGTGGGTGACTGTGCCCTACCGAAATAACGGCATGGCCGCCATAAAGGTCTAGATACTTAGTACCCTTATCATCCCAGATATAACAACCTTCCCCTTTAACGGGATTAATATCAAATAATGGATAAACGTCGAACAATTCCATAATCATTAAATTTTAAACTCTAACCCAACAAGGCAGAGGCGTTAAAAACAAACTAAAAAGCCAAAGGTTTAAGATACAAACCAGTTGATTCAGGTAAACCAAAAATAAGGTTCATATTCTGAACAGCTTGCCCTGAGGCCCCTTTTAACAAATTATCGATAATGCTAACTATATGTAATTTAGGCCCGTGCTTCTGCACATACACAATGCCTTTGTTGGTATTAACCACTTGTTTCATGTGTGGATTTTTATCGGCCACAATGGTAAAAGGGTGGGACTCATAATAGGTTTTGAATAAATCCACAGCCTCACTCTTGCTTAATGCACACTCTAGATAAACCGAAGCCAAAATACCACGAGGAAAATCGCCACGCATAGGCACAAAGTTAATATCCTGAGAAAATGAAGGTTGCAATTGAACCATGGTCTCACCTATCTCACCTAAATGTTGATGCGAAAACGATTTATACACCGACATATTATTATTACGCCAGCTAAAATGCGTGGTGTCTGTAGGTGCTTGTCCGGCACCAGTTGAGCCTGTTATTGCATGTACATGAACCTCTTGCAACAACCCTTTACTAGCCAAAGGCAATAAAGCCAATTGGATAGAAGTGGCGAAACAGCCAGGGTTGGCAATGTAATTAGCCTTCTTAATGGCTTCGCGGTTGCACTCTGGTAAACCATATACAAAACCAGCTGCATCAGCTTTTAAGCGATAATCGTTACTTAAATCTATGATTTTACCTGCGAACGTGGTTGGTAACTTATCCACAAAACTTTTTGAACGACCATGACCCATGCATAAAAACAACACATCGGCCTCATTATAATCTGGTTGAGCTACAAAATTCAATTCTGTTTCGCCCAATAAATCATCATGAATGGCTGTTATAGGTGAACCCGCCTGACTCTCACTTTGTATAAACACAATGTTAGACTCTGGATGATTCAATAATATACGAATGAGTTCACCGGCTGTATAACCGGCTCCCCCAATAATTCCAACTTTAATCATACTAAGTTTTAAAAATCTAATTCACCTTTATTTACTGTGTTGTAAACTTTTAATGGCGTTGATAGAATCGTTGTAAAACCTTGAACATCTTGCGCAGTCCATGCTTTATTCATCTCCCCATATTCGCCAAACACATTACTCATCAAATCGTTATCCGACTCAATACCCACAATTTCGAAACGGTAAGCTTTCAACTTAAGAATCACTTTACCGCTTACATTTTTTTGCGAATCAGTAAGGAATGTTTCGATGTTACGCATCACAGGCTCAAGATATTGCGACTCGTGTAAGAACATACCGTACCAGTTTGCCAACTGCTCTTTCCAATGCATCTGCCATTTGGTAAGGGTGTGTTTTTCTAAGGCATGATGAGCTTTGATAATCATCAAAGGCGCAGCTGCTTCAAAACCTACTCGTCCTTTAATACCTATGATGGTATCACCCACGTGTACATCGCGACCAATGGCATGCGCAGCTCCTAAGGTTTCAATAACCTTAATGGCTTCTGTTTTGTTGGTATAAGCTTTGTTGTTTACTTTTGAGATTTCACCCTTTTCAAATTCAATGGTTAAGGTTTCTTCTGCATCATTAGTTAATTGACTAGGATAGGCCGTATCAGGTAATGCCTTGTTTGATGTTAATGTTTCCTTACCACCAATGCTTGTACCCCACAATCCCTTATTAATGGAATATTCCATCTTAGTCCAGTCGCGTACTACACCTCTTTCTTTCAAATAAGTAATTTCGGCATCGCGTGACAAACGCAATTCGCGGATGGGAGCAATAACTTGAATCTCTGGAGCCAAAACTTGAAACGTTAAGTCAAAACGTATTTGGTCGTTTCCTGCACCAGTACTACCATGTGCAATGTATTTAGCGCCAATTTTACGTGCGTAATTAACAATGGCCAAGGCTTGGAAAATACGCTCCGAGCTCACTGAAAGTGGATAGGTATTGTTCTTTAATACATTACCATATATCATGTAACGGATGCAACGGTCGTAGTATTTCTGAGTTACATCAAGCGTTTGATGTTCTTTTACTCCTAATTCATAGGCCTTACGTTCGATATCAGCTAATTCTTCGGCTACAAAACCTCCGGTGTTGGCAATGGCTGAATACACTTCCAAATTTTTTTCTTCGGCCAAATACTTAACACAAAAAGAAGTATCTAAACCACCACTATACGCTAAAACAACTTTTTCTTTCATCTTATATTTTTTTGAATACTACTAAAAAATAGCAGCTACTTTTTTTCTAAACAACAAATTATCAGCACCCTTCGTTTTTAAAAGGATAAACTTTTTAAACTTCAACCAGCGTTCATACACCTTAAATGATTTTTTGGAGTTTGGCTCTTTATCTTCATTTTTTTTCTCTTTGGCAGGGTCAAACAACATACCCGTACACAAACAATGTTTTCTTTCGGTACGTACCAAAATATCATAGTTAACACAACTCTGACAACCCTTCCAAAACGATTCATCCGTGGTAAGCTCAGAAAAAGTAACGGGCTTATAACCCAATTCAGAATTGATTTTCATCACGGCTAAACCCGTTGTTAATCCAAATATCTTAGAATCAGGAAAACGCGTTCGCGACAACTCAAAAGCTTTAGCTTTAATAGACTTAGCTAATCCAGCTCCTCTAAAATCATCTACTACAATTAAACCCGAATTAGCTACAAACTTATCATGACCCCATGATTCGATGTAACAGAAACCCGCAAACACATCACCCTTAAGCGCAATAATAGCTTTACGCTCTTCTATTTTTTTGATGATGTAGTTAGGGTCGCGCTTGGCAATACCGGTACCACGTATTTTAGCGGCATCAGCAATGGTTTGGAGTATAATATCTACATAAGGTAGATGTTCCTCCGAAGCGACAACAATTTTGAACTCACTCATTTTCTTCTCCCAACAACTTGTTAAACAACTATTTCTTTTAAATCAGGTATAAAAAGTGATAACGCATTTATCACATCCGATTTTTTTACCCCTTCTCTACTTATCAACAAGATGGTATCATCACCTGCTATGGTACCAAGTATTTCATAAGCTCCATGGCTGTCTATCACAGAGGCAATGCCATTGGCAAAACCAGGACGTGTTTTCATCACAGCCATTTGACCCGAGAACTCAATAGACTCCACACCAATAACTGGAAAATCATCGTATAGATTATCCTCTACAGCTTTAGTGTTATCAGGTATCATGTATTTATACCCTGCTCCCCCATCAGCTACTTTAGCCACTTTAAGATATTTTAAATCTCGCGATAAAGTAGCCTGTGTTACTTGAAAACCATCTTCTGTTAACAACGATAATAACTCATCTTGTGAACTCACATTACGGGAGCTCAACAATTGTTTAATAGCTATTAATCGTTTGGTTTTAATCTTCATCTTAATGCATAATTATACAATGCGGTGCAAAAATATACAAAGCTTATGAATTTCAAAGTTATTTTTTGCAAAAAAATTGTATTTTTGCACGACATTTATTTTGCGAAACGCATTAAAGACAAGCCTGCACGTGACTATTTTGAGCCCACATACAGATATTCTACTTTCACTTCCCCTTTATACTATAGTATTAATTATCTTTTTTTACTTTTTGCACAATCTCCACAACGGACTGATTGTTAAAGTGATGAAGAAAAACGGGCAAGTAATTGAAAAAAGAGCGAAGGATTTTTTTTGCAATAAATAATTGCATAAATATTTGTTTTATAGTTGTTGATAGAAAAAAATAAAATTTAGATAGGATGAAGAAAACCGTTAAAAAAGTAGTTGTTCTAGGTTCCGGAGCACTAAAAATTGGGGAAGCCGGCGAATTCGATTACTCAGGCTCGCAAGCGCTGAAGGCTTTGAAGGAAGAAGGTATTGAAACAGTATTGGTAAACCCAAACATTGCTACGGTACAAACTTCAGAAGGTCTGGCTGATAAAATTTATTTCTTACCTGTAACTCCATTTTTTGTGGAGGAGGTATTTAAAAAAGAAAAACCGGATGGTATTCTTTTGGCCTTTGGAGGTCAAACAGCTCTAAATTGTGGAACAAAACTTTTTGAAGCAGGTACACTTGAAAAATATAATGTAGAGGTATTAGGTACGCCTGTACAATCGATTATTAACACCGAAGACCGCGAGATTTTTGCAAACATGTTGCGCGATATCGATGTTAAAACGCCTATTAGTATTGCCGTAACAACCATTGAAGATGCAGTAGCTGCTGCCGATAAAGTAGGTTACCCTATTATTATTCGTGCTGCTTATACCTTAGGTGGTATGGGTTCGGGATTCTGTGCTAACCGCAAAGAGCTTATCGACCGTGCCGAAAATGCATTTTCATACTCGGGTCAAATTCTAGTTGAAGAATCACTTAAAGGATGGAAAGAAGTAGAGTACGAAGTGGTACGCGATGCCTATGATAATTGCATCACTGTATGTAACATGGAAAACTTCGACCCGCTAGGTATTCATACTGGCGAGAGTATCGTTGTTGCACCATCTCAAACGTTATCAAACTCAGAATATCATAAGTTACGTGAGTTAGCTATTAAAATCATTCGTCACGTAGGTATTGTGGGTGAATGTAACGTACAGTACACGCTTGACCCTAATTCGGAAGACTACCGTGTGATTGAAGTAAATGCGCGTCTGTCTCGCTCTAGTGCCTTGGCATCTAAAGCAACGGGTTATCCTTTGGCATTTATTGCAGCTAAATTAGGATTGGGTTATAGCTTACACGAACTTAAAAACTCGGTAACTAAAACAACAACTGCCTTTTTCGAACCTGCGCTTGACTACGTCGTATGTAAAATACCTCGTTGGGATTTAGGCAAGTTCACAGGCGTGAGTAAACAAATTGGCTCAAGCATGAAAAGTGTGGGCGAAATTATGGCCATCGGTCGTACTTTCGAAGAAGCCATGCAAAAAGGTTTACGTATGGTAGGTCATGGTATGCACGGATTTGTTGCCAACCAACCATTACAAAATAAAAACATCGATGAAGAGTTATCAGACCCAACCGACGAGCGTGTATTTGCAATCTCGGAAGCCTTACAAGCTGGCTACACGGTAGATAAAATTCATGACCTTACTAAGATTGATAAATGGTTTCTTGAGAAACTAAAAAATATCACCGACCATAAAACGGTACTAGAAGGATACTCTTCACTAGCTACGTTACCAAACGAAGTATTATTGAACGCTAAGAAAATGGGATTCTCCGATTTTCAGGTAGCTCGTTTGGTTTTAGACACGCCATCAATAAAGATGGAAGATGGCTTATTGGCCGTTCGTAATCACCGTAAGGCAAATGGTATCTTACCTGTGGTGAAACAAATTGACACCATGGCTGGTGAGTTTCCTGCTCAAATCAATTATTTATACCTTACTTATAATGGTAACTTCCACGATGTACAATTTCAACACGATGATAAATCGGTGATTGTACTTGGTTCTGGTGCTTACCGTATTGGTTCTTCGGTAGAGTTTGACTGGTGTAGCGTTAATGCATTGCTTTCTATCAACAAAGCAAACTACCGCTCTATCATGATTAACTACAATCCTGAAACCGTTAGTACCGATTACGACATGTGCGACCGTCTTTATTTCGACGAGTTAACACAAGAGCGTGTTTTGGATATCTACGACCTTGAAATGCCTAAAGGGGTGATTGTATCAGTGGGTGGTCAGATACCAAATAATTTGGCGATGAAACTTCACCGTCAGAAGGTTAATATTCTTGGTACTTCGCCAGAGGATATTGACCGGGCCGAAAACCGTCAGAAATTCTCTAGTCTGTTAGATACCTTAGGTGTTGACCAACCACGTTGGAGCGAATTAACATCCATCGACGACATACATAAATTTGCTGATGCAGTAGGCTTCCCGCTATTGGTGCGTCCTTCATACGTGCTTTCGGGTGCTGCGATGAATGTGGTTTCTAACCGCGAAGAGTTAGAGCATTTCTTAAACTTAGCAGCTCACGTATCAAAAGAATTCCCCGTTGTTGTATCGGAATTCATTGAGCAAGCTAAAGAAATTGAAGTGGATGCAGTAGCCGAAAATGGCGAGATAGTGGTTTATACCATTAGCGAGCACATCGAATTTGCTGGTGTTCACTCGGGTGATGCAACCATTGTATTCCCTCCACAAAAACTATATGTTGAAACCATCCGTCGTGTGAAGAAAATAGCTAAAGAAATAGCTAAAGGACTTAACATCAGTGGGCCATTCAACATGCAGCTTTTAGCTAAGGACAACGACATTAAAGTAATTGAGTGTAACTTGAGAGCTTCACGTAGTTTCCCTTTCGTATCAAAAGTATTAAAGGTTAATTTGATTGATATTGCTACCAACGTAATGCTTGGTTTGCCTGTTGAAAAACCAAACAAGAATTTGTTTGACTTAGATTACGTAGGTATTAAAGCACCACAGTTTTCGTTTGCTCGTTTGCAAAAGGCTGACCCTGTTTTAGGCGTTGATATGTCTTCTACCGGTGAAGTAGGTTGTATTGGTGAAACATTCTCTGATGCCGTACTTCAATCGATGTTAGCTGTTGGGTATAGAATTCCAGAGAAAAACATTTTAATTTCGTCGGGCCCGGCTCGTTCTAAGTTAGAGATGTTAGAAAGCGCTCGTTTATTAGCCGAAAAAGGATATAACCTTTTTGCTTCAGGTGGTACACACCGTTTCTTAGAAGAGAATGGCGTAAACTCTACCCTATTATACTGGCCTAACGAAGACAGACAGCCAAATATCGTGGATTACATTCGTGAGAAGAAGATCGATTTAGTGATTAACATCCCTAAAAACCTATCCACTGCAGAATTGAAAAATGGTTATACCATTCGTAGAGATGCCATCGATTTTAACATTCCGTTGATTACCAACGCGCGTTTGGCAAGTGCCTTTATCACTGCCTTTTGCAAAATGGACATCACAGATATTAGCATTAAACATTGGGCAGAATATAAATAATTCGGCCTTTACTTACCATAAAATCAAGCCATCTCCACTATAAGAGATGGCTTTTTTTAAACTGTAAACCATACAAAACATGAAATTACATACCATCCATGCTGGCCATTTTATGTGTGATGGAGGAGCTCTTTTTGGAGTTATCCCCAAAAAAATGTGGAGTAAACTCTACGAAGTGGACGCCGATAATTACTGTAAAGCCTCTCTTCGTTGTTTGTTAATTGATACGGTCAAACGCCGCATACTCATTGACACAGGTATTGGAACCAAACAAGGTGCCAAGTTTCTATCGCATTCGCGTTTGTTTGGTGATGATGAGTTAATCAGCTCACTACATAAAGTTGGGTATCAAACCAGCGACATCACCGATGTATTACTCACCCACCTCCATTTTGACCATTGTGGGGAATGTGTGACCAAAGATGAGGATGGTCAATTACAGCTCACCTTTGAAAATGCGACTTACTGGGTGTCACAAAAACAATGGAACACCTACCTCAATCCCAATGTGCGCGAAGGAGCCGTGTACTTCCCCGAAAACATGATGCCCGTGTTTGAAGCCAACAAATTACAACTTATCAAGAGCGAAGGGGCATGGTTACCCGAGGTGGATATTAAATTATTTGATGGCCATACCGATGGGCAAATTGTTCCAATCATCCATACACCAAACGGATTGTTGGCGTATATGGGCGATTTTATACCTGTAACAGCAAGCATTAATCCTTTTTGGGTGGCAGCCTATGACATACAACCCATTGTGTCGATAGAAGAGAAAAAACAATTCTTAAACGAAGCCATCTCCAAAAACATCAACCTCTATTTTGAACACGACTATTACACCGAGTGTTGCTCGTTAACCTCATCACCCAAAGGCGTGAGCGTAGGTAAAACCTTTAGTTTGGAGGAGTTTATGAGGTAGATGATATCGGATGGTGTATAATTCGTAAGGGACTGTGTGGTGCAAATGTGTCGATTAAACGTCAATGTTGCTGCGGGTGAAAATGCTCGCATACCACTAAAACCCTTATGAATTATACATAGCACTACCGCCTGGCATTGGTTTCAATTCATAATTTGTACTTCTTCCTCCACTAGCCTCTTTTTGTAAAATATCTTTCTTTATTAAGTCCTGAATGTCTCTAAGTGCAGTATCTTGAGAGCATTTGCAGATTTTCCCCCACTTTGTAGTTGTAAGCTTTCCTGAAAATCCATCTAACAATCTATTAATCATTATTTGTTGCCTCTCGTTTAAAATAGTAACGGAGTGAATTTTCCAGAATTCCGCTTTTTCAAGAACTTTCTGAAGTACTTCATATGTGGAATTAATTGCACCTTGCAAGCAATCCAAAAACCATAAAATCCATTCGGTTATATCAGAATCACCTTTTTGTGTTTTTTCAAGAACTTCATAATATTGTTTTCGCTCAGCTCTGATTTGAGCCGACATACTATAAAAACGTCTGACACTTTTATCAGAACGAGCTAAAATCATTTCAGTAATTGCCCTCGTTATACGTCCATTTCCGTCCTCAAATGGATGAATGGTAACAAACCATAAGTGAGAAATTGCAGCTTTTAGAACAGGGTCAACTTCTATTTCATTTTCAATCCAAACAAGAAGCTTATTCATTTCAGCATCTATCTGATCTGCTGCTGGTGCTTCAAAATGCACTTTTTCTCTACCTAATGGTCCTGATACGACCTGCATTGAACCTTTGGTATCTTTTCTCCAGTCGGCAACGACTATTTTATACAAATTACTCCAGCCAGTAGGAAATAATGCTGAATGCCAGCCAAATAATCGGTTCTTAGTAAGAGGTAAATCATATCGTTGGGTAGCGTCAAGCATCATTTCAACGATACCGTCAATGTGTCTTTCAGAATCAATTGCGCCTGATATATCAATTCCAAGTCTACGAGCTATTGATGAGCGAACTTGCTCCTTTTCAAGAATTTCTCCTTCGATTTCGGATGATTTAACAATTTCAAGGGTTAGAGTATTTAGCATAGCTTCATTTTGCAAATCGAATCCAAGAGACTCCATTCGTCCCAATAGTTTACCCTGCAAGTTTCTAGTTTCACTTAGTTTCAACAAAACTTTCTTGTCGTTCCAAGTAAAATCAGTCCAATTTGTTCTATTATGAATATACATCGCCATATCTCCGCAGATTGTGCGGTAAATATAATGACTTTTCTCCGCACATCAAATAATCTCCGCAAATTATGCTCCTTTTGTTTACATTATTCTCCGCACATGTATTTTATTTCTTCTTTGCTCTAACAGATTGGTGTATGAAAAATTTGGCAATTCAAGGCGATTTCCTATCAAACCGTTGTAAGGTTTATTTAGTGTACCGCCCTTAAAATCAGCACTAACCGCCAAATGTTTTAAACCGCGTGTATATGCTGTGCTTTGGTCATTATCAAGCACTTAACCTCAATAGGGGCACCATTTTTTGTTTTTTGAGCGTCGGCAGTCTTTGGGTTGGAGCGGGACGGGCTGAAAGGCTCTTTGGCAAAATTTAGCTTCGCTGATTGTTGCTCCGTTCGGCAAATCCAGAATAAATTCTGTTTGCGCTCACTTATCGCAACAATTGGTTGTAGCGCAGGCTTTGAGTGTTTTGCCAATGTGCCTTGCAGCGAAGGAATGGTGCAGCATTGACTCATTTGTCACCTCCTTTTAGTCGTTTCACTTCTCTGTCAAAATCTGATTCAAATTCAGAATCTTGTTTGACTCTAAATTTCTCAAATTCTTCTGTTGCTAATTTCTTTGCAATATCCGCTGAAATTGTACCTGCATTTTTCAAAACAGAATAATCATTGAATTGTAGGAATCCATCTAATTTACCAATCCAGCACCCATTTTCATTGGTATTTGTCGTGCTGCCTGGTTCTCTGCATAATCCAAATACATGGTTACAATCCGGTTCAATTCTTCAATCTCTTTTTGATTCAGGTAATTTTTACAACGGAAACATCCGATTTTAAAACCTTTCCTTTGGGTGAGGTTTTCCAAGTTGTTAAACCCATATTAGGCAATTCTGCTTTTGCTCTGGATGAAATAATCTCGGCTGCTGTTTGTCCTGTTATAGCCCAATGTAATTTATTCTGAACTGTTTTATAGAAAACTTGTGTAATCTCAGCTTTTGGGTCGTAATCAATGCTGCATTCTGAATAAATATCAGTAATCTTTTGGTAAAATCGGCGTTCACTGGCTCGGATTTCTCTAATCCGTTCGAGTAACTCATCAAAGTAATCATTACCGAATAGCTGACCGCCTTGCTTTAAGCGTTCATCGTCCAATACAAATCCTTTAATAATAAACTCTCTTAAAGTTTTGGTCGCCCAAATACGGAATTGCGTAGCTTGTTGAGAATTTACCCGATAACCAACCGAAATAATAGCATCGAGATTATAGAAATTTGTAAGGTATTTCTTTCCATCAGCAGCAGTTATTCGAATTTTTCGAATAACTGAATCTTCTTCTAATTCGTTGGTTTTAAAAACCTCTTTCAGGTGATAATTAATTGTGTTGGTTTCTACGCCAAACAACTCACCCATTGCTTTTTGTGTAAGCAATACGGTTTCGTCTTGCAGAATTACTTCTACTTTTACGTTACCATCGGGTGTTGTATAAAGTATTATTTCAGAACTATGCATGGTCTTAACCTTGATTTACATGATTATTTGATTTGTTTTATTGTCTTAACCATGATTTGCTTGATTTGTATGATTTGCTTGATTAAAAAGGAATCATGTAATCCTTCAATCTTTTTAATCATGGTTAATACGATTACTATTGTGAACACGTTTGAACTGGAGGCTTTTTGCCCCAAAATTGATTAACAAACCTATTTCAAGATTGTATGCTTCCACATAATTCATAGCTTGGGCTAAATGAACATCTTCTAAGTTGATAAGAGCTTTTATTTCAACCATTATTTTTTCTTCAACAAAGAAATCAACTCTGCGAGTACCTACATCATGCCCTTTATATAACAAACTCATTTCGTATTCGCGACTAAATGAAATGCCTTGCAACTCCATTTCAATGGCTAAAGCTCTTTGATATACCACTTCCTGAAATCAATTACCCATGTGTTTATGTACCTCAATGGCACAGCCGATAATTTTATGGGTTAAGTCCTGATGTTTCATATTAAGTCTTTAACCTTGATTCGCTTGATTTACTTGAATACCATGATTATTTTGATTCAAAGAAGAATCATGTAATCCTTCAATCTTTTTAATCATGGTTGAGACATATTGCATCGCCCTTTCTTCGTTTTCTTCAATGGCTTTTTGAGCGACTTGGCAATGTGTGTGGCTGTAAAGCGTGGGCTTAAGTCATTCCGTTTATAAATGTGTCAACAAATACCATTATTTTTTTCAAAATCCGTTCGCCTATTGTTTTGCGTTGCAACAGGCTTGGTTTTTCTCCTTCAATTAAATCTAAAATCTCATCTCTGAGTGGTTCGCGCTCAGCAAACAAATAATCTTCTATAAGTTTTTCAGTCTTTTCGGCTGATAAGTTCTCTTCCTGAACTAATTTTTTAAATGCATTCTGTTGTTCTTCGCTCCAGAATTTCTCAAATGCAGGCACTATGTCATCCGTATCTGTAATCTCTGGTAAATTCTCTTGAATAAATTTTTCAATCAATTCTCGTTTGCTTCTCAACGACTTTTCCGTACCTAGCAAATTGAAAATCTCTTGTTCGGTTTTTGTCGTGTCTTTTTGCTTTTGTGATTTGAGTTTTATCAATAATTGCAAGATGTAGGAAACGTTGATTTCATCACGGTGTATCAATTCCAACTCAAAATCAACATCTTCTAAAATAGAAACTTTCTCTTTCTGATGGTCAGTTTTTACTTTTTGCCATAAATCCAGATATTTGCTTTGGAAATCGTTAAAAAGTTGTTCTGTCATTTTCAAATCTTCCCATTTGAAGTCAGAAAATGCAGTCAGTATATTTTTAATACGCATTAATGCCCTGAAAGCCTGAATGAATTTTAGTTCATCATCTTCGCTTTCTAAATCATTAACACTATCTGTTGTCGGTGTTATTTTTAAAAGTTCATCGTACGCCTCGTCAAATTTAGCGGTGTAATCTTCATAGGGTTTCATGATGATTACTTCAATTGCTTCCTTATTACTAAATAAAGTAATGGCTTCGTCTGTTCGGTTTTTTAGGTTTCGGAAGGCAACGATATTGCCCTGCGATTTCTGTTCGTTTAAAATTCGGTTTGTTCGTGAATAAGCTTGAATTAAACCATGATATTTCAAGTTTTTGTCAACATACATCGTGTTTAAAGTCGGGCTGTCAAATCCTGTAAGGAACATATTTACAACCAACAAAATGTCAATTTTACGTTCCTTAACTTTTTTAGAAATATCGTTGTAATAATTGTAAAAGCTTTCACTGTCTTTTGTGCTGAATTTCGTATCGAAAAGTTTATTATAATCCTCAATAAATTCGTCCAGTTTATCACGACTGTGAGCCTGTAAGCCATACAAAGCTTGAGGTTCTTCTACAACCGAAACTTCTTCGGGAATAAAACCGTTTGCATCGGCATCATCTTCATTTGCAGCATAGCTGAAAATGGTTGCGATATTCAAATTATGTTTGCCTTCTTCTTTTTTCCTTTTAAAAATATCGTAATATTTTATTAGCGTTGGAACCCCACTTGTACAAAACATTCCCGTAAATTCTTTGCTATGCGTTTTTCGGTTGTGATGTGCAATGATGTAATCCGTAATTTTTTCTAAACGGGTTTCATCTTCCATCAACTCTTTGGTGTCGATATCTTCTACCTCAATATCAATATTGGTTTCCCTACCGTCTTTGTGTTTGTATCTGCCAACATATTCAACTGAAAATTTCAATACATTTTCGTCTTTTATAGCATCAGTAATTACATATTTATGCAAGCAATCTTCAAATAAATCTTTGGTTGTGCGTTTGCCATGCTCATTTTTATTAGCATTGTCGGCAAATATTGGCGTACCTGTAAATCCGAACATTTGGCAATTATCAAAAAACTCTTTTATTCGTTTATGTGTATCGCCAAACTGCGAACGGTGGCATTCATCGAAAATGAAAACAATCCGTTTGTCTTTCAAGTCAGCCATTTTCTTTTCATACTTCAATTTGCTTATGGCTGTATTGAGTTTTTGAATGGTGGTAACAATCAGTTTTGAGTTTTTTGCTTCACCTTTTTTGTCAATATAAGTATCTGTAAACTGTTTTACCAGATTGTTTGTATTGTCGGTTCCATCTATGCAACCATCGCTAAAGCTGTTAAATTCTTTGGTGGTTTGATAGTCCAAATCTTTACGGTCAACTACAAATACAACTTTATGCACTTCGGGCATTTTCATTAGTATTTGACTGGCTTTGAACGAAGTCAATGTTTTACCCGAACCCGTTGTGTGCCAAATGTAACCGTTTTTGTTGCTGTTTTTCACCCTTTCTATTAATGCTTCAACGGCATAGAATTGATAAGGTCGAAGTACCATCGGAATTTTATATGCCTCATTGAGAACAATGTATTGGCATATCATTTTACTTATTTGGCAAGGGTCTAAAAATGAAAAGGTAAAACCGTTTAAAATGTTGGTTAACCTTTTGTTGTTGATGTCTGTCCAGTAAAAAGTTTGCTTGAAACTTTGGTTGCGATTGTTGGCGTAGTATTTTGTATTTACACCGTTGCTAATGATAAATATCTGTACATACTGATACAAAGCCGAATTTGCTCCAAAAGAATGCCTTTGATAACGGTTTATTTGGTTGAAGGCTTCTTTCATTTCCAAACCGCTCCTTTTTAGTTCTATCTGAACCAAAGGCAAACCGTTTATAAGAATAGTAACATCATAACGGTTTTTATACTTCCCATCAATGCTGACTTGGTTTGTAACCTGATATTGGTTTTGACACCATTTTTCAGTGTTCAAAAATTCAAAATAAAGATTGTCGCCATTGTCTCGGACAATATGTTGCTTTTGACGCAAGGTTTTGGCTTTATCGAATACTGAACCTTTGCTTAATATATTCAGTACTTTTTCAAACTCGGTTGTTGAAAAAGAAATATTGTTGTGCTTTTCTAATTGAGATTTTAGGTTTAATATTAAATCTTTCTCGCTGTTGATTAAAGCATATTGATAACCCAACATTTTAAGTTGAGCAACTAATTGTTCTTCTAATATGGCTTCGCTTTGTTTACTCATTTCCATAGAGGTTCGTTTTGCCAGTTATTTGGGAAACCCATTTTACTCAAATGGATTTTGGGGAATTTAGTGAATAAATCAATCAATTCCTGTTTAATTGAATGACCTTCGCTGATTTCATCGTTCATGTAAATAATAGCAGAAAGAAGAGGGAAAATTTTCCTTCTTTGACTGTTATCGGGTACGTAATTTAATAAATGGCTTGGCGTTGATGTTGGCCAGTCATATTTATTTATTATTACTCTGTTCCACAGGCGGCTATGATGGGCTATTATATTACGTACCACTGTTAGAGTAAGTAGCCAACTTGAAAGGTGTTTTTGATTGTACAAACCAAACTCACGGGCAATTTTATTTTTTTCGGGCAATTGATGTTTTAGGTTTTTATATAATTTAGATAGCGAACCAAGAGTTAACAATTCCATAGCCTTCCAACTTTCGGGATGTTCAGTAGTATGATTGGTCAAATGTTTAATAATAAATTCTTCGTTACTATTTTTTATGTCTTGAAATAGCTTATCCACAAACGAATTGTAACGATTAAGGTCTTCAAACAACGCTAGGTTTAAATACCATTCGGAGCCATATTGCAAGGAAAGGTGGTAAATTAGTTTTGTACGCAGTGAAATTTCTATCCGTTCAATGGCATTGAAAACTATTAATCTGAAATGCCTGTCGAAGTTATACAGATCAATAACATCTTCAAAAAAACTACCGTTCACAAAATGGTGGTTTACCTTGTCGTCTTGCATTTCCCACCAATAGCCTTTTAAACGGTAATAACTGATGTTTGATAAAAAATGAGGTGCATTGGCTATTTGCCTAAACGACATATTTCTACTTTGCAGCAGGGCAATTTGGTCTTGTATTGTTCGGGCAGGTTTTGCCATGTTAATAAGATTGGTTATAAAAGAAAAAACCCTCCAAGTGTGCATCGCAGAGAGGCATGGAGGGTGTATTGTTATGTATTTTATTTAAAAAAAAAGACCCGCAAGCTGATCTAACGGGAAGCAAAACGGGTACTGTTGGTGCAAATGTAACATAAATGTGTAATTGTGCAAAATTATTTACTAAGTATTTACTGTTTCTTCTCATCGTCTGAATCAGGATTTACTTGATTTTTGGATTTTCAGGATTTTTCTCTTGAAACTTTTGATTAAATATTTTCTTAAACTGTAAACTTTTACCACCAAAATTAATAAGCAGTCCAATAGGTTTATCGTAGGCTACTACGTAATTTTTTGCCTGTGCTAAATGTACATCTTCTAAGTTTACTAATGCCTTTAGTTCAACTATTACAGTATTTTCTATCACAAAATCAGCACGTCGTTTACCAACCTCAATACCATCATAATAAATAATGTGTTCCTGCTCTCTTTGAAAAGAAATATTACTACGCTCTAACTCAATGGCAAGGCAACGTTGATAAATAACCTCCTGAAATCCATTTCCTAAAGTATTGTGCACCTTCATGGCACATCCATTTATTTTATAAGTCAACTCGTCGAGCGTCATAATTCGTTATATTTTAATCCTGTTCTTCCTTTAATCCTACAAATCCTGATTCAGACATTTTACACAAACATTTTTTGCAACAAACCTTTTTTCCA
>QKIO01000290.1 GCA_003251015.1 Bacteroidales bacterium | reverse complement strand
CAAAGGAGAATTATGCTAAGATAGATTTACACCGTCCCTATGTGGATGATATTATCTTAACTAGTGATGATGGTCTCCCTATGCGTAGGGAATTGGACTTAATAGACGTTTGGTTTGATTCAGGTGCGATGCCTTATGCTCAGGTTCATTACCCATTTGAAAATAAAGGAGGCTTTGATAATGTCTTCCCTGCTGATTTTATTGCAGAAGGAGTTGATCAAACTCGTGGTTGGTTTTTTACGCTTCATGCTATTTCAACCATGTTATTTGATTCGGTAGCCTTTAAGAATATTATCTCTAATGGGTTAGTGCTCGATAGTAAAGGTAATAAAATGTCTAAGCGCTTAGGTAATGCGGTTGATCCTTTTGAAGTGATTGAAAAGGAAGGCTCTGATCCATTACGTTGGTATATGATTACCAATAGCCAGCCATGGGATAATTTAAAATTTGACCTGGCCGGCGTAGAAGAAGTAAAACGTAAATATTTTGGAACACTATATAATACCTATTCTTTTTTTGCGTTATATGCGAATGTTGATGGTTTTACAGGGAAAGAACCTCAGGTAGACATAACTGATAGGCCAGAAATTGATAAATGGGTGATTTCTCTACTAAACACTTTAATAAAAGAAGTGACAGAGAGTTATGAGAATTATGAACCAACAAAGGCTGGTCGTGCGATTCAAGATTTTGTGATGGAAAATCTGAGTAACTGGTATGTTCGTTTAAATAGAAAACGGTATTGGGGTGGAGCATTTGATCAAGATAAGTTGTCCGCCTATCAAACTTTATATACCTGTCTCGAAACGGTAGCATTATTATCAGCGCCTATTTCGCCATTTTTCTCAGATCGTTTGTTCTGTGACTTAAATGCAGTGTCAGGACGTTTTGTTGAGGATTCTGTGCATCTTTCAAAAATGCCTGTTTCTGACACAAATTTAGTAGATAAAGAACTTGAGGAGCGCATGCAGTATGCACAAATCATCTCTTCAATGGTGCTAAGTCTTAGACGTAAGGTGAGTATGAAGGTACGTCAGCCTTTAAATAAAATAATGATTCCTATTTTAGATGTTTCTTTTGAAAAACAATTGGAAGCAATTAAACATTTAGTGCTTACCGAAGTGAATGTTAAAGAAATGGAATTTCTTCACGAGTCTTCTAATGTATTGGTTAAGAAGATTAAAGCTAACTTCAAAAGCTTAGGCCCTAAATATGGAAAATTGATGAAGGCCATAGCTCAAGAAGTTGCTCTTTTAGATCAGAAGGCGATAAGTCAGTTTGAAAAAGATGCTTCTTTTAGTATGAGTATCGAAGGTCAGGATCTTCAACTTACGCTTGAAGATGTTGAAATTACATCAGAAGATATACCTGGATGGTTAGTCGCCAGTGAAGGGCGCATTACTGTTGCCTTAGATGTAAACCTGAACGAAGAATTGATTCAAGAAGGGATTGCCCGGGAGTTTGTAAATAGAATACAAAACCTCAGAAAGGATTCTGGGTTTGATGTAACTGATAAAATCAATCTCCAGATACAAAAACACGCATCTATTAATGCTGCAATTGAAAAATTTGCCGATTATATCTGCGCTCAAACTCTGACTGTTGAAGTTAAATTGGTAGATACTTGTAGTGATATTGATTGTAAAGAAGTAGAAATTGATAATGAAATAACTACCTTTATCCATATTACAAAAGCGTAGTTTGTTAAATCTAATAATTATTAGCCATGACAATAGAAAAAACCCATTATTCAGATAGAGACTTACAAGAGTTTAAGGCCATTATTATCGCTAAACTAGATAAGGCTAAGAAGGATTACGAACTCTTAAGACAGACCATTACTCTTCAAGATGGAAATGACACACAGGATACCTCGCCTACTTTTAAAGTATTGGAAGAAGGAGCTGCGGTTCTTTCTAAAGAAGAAGCCGGTAAATTGGCGCAACGACAGCAAAAGTTTATCCAACATTTGCAAGCGGCGCTTGTCCGTGTTGAAAATAAGACTTATGGCGTGTGTCGTGTTACAGGTAAATTAATTCCTGCTGAACGATTAAGAGCAGTGCCGCACGCTACTCTATGCGTAGAAGCTAAAGAGGATCAAAAATAGATTCTGGATTCTATAAAATTTATGACTACAAGATATTTATTATCTTGTAGTCGTTTTGTGTTATTAAATAATCAAAAATATGTCTTCATTTAGCAAGTCTTTAATAATTATTTTCATTGTTCTGTTTGTTGATCAATTTGTTAAAATATGGGTTAAAACTAATATGATGTTAGGTGATGAGATACCTGTTTTTGGCAACTGGTTTATCATTCATTTTGTTGAAAACAATGGTTTTGCCTTTGGGATGGAACTAGCAGGTAAGTTTGGAAAAGTATTGTTAAGTGTTTTTCGCATTTTAGCCGTTGGTGTTATCGGTTGGTATATGTATCGTTTAAGCTCAAAAGGGGCGTCTAAGTGGTTGGTATATTGCGTGGCCTTAGTTTTGGCAGGTGCATTAGGAAATATTATAGACAGTGCTTTTTATGGTATTTGCTTTGATCATAGTTATGGTCAAATAGCGTCATCATTCCCAGTAGAGGGGGGGTATTCATCGTTTCTTCATGGTAAGGTAGTCGATATGTTATATTTTCCTTTGTTAGAAGGTAACTATCCTCAATGGATGCCATGGTTAGGCGGAGACGCGTTTGTTTTCTTTAGACCTGTTTTTAACATTGCAGACTCTTCTATTACTATAGGGATATTATTTATTCTTATTTTTCAAAAAAGATTCTTTGAAACCGCATAAAACACGTAGTTGTTTTTGTGTATGTATTTAGCGTGAAAAAATATAGAATGAGGATATTAGTTACTGGAGCAGCAGGATTTATTGGATTTCATGTAATAAGTTCATTATTAGCCAAAGAATATAAAGTTGTCGGCCTCGATAATATCAATGATTATTACGATCCAAAACTTAAATACGCACGATTACTCGAATTAGGGATTGGTCAGGATAATGTGCGTGACGGAATCCTTATAAGCAGTCTTAAGTACCCAAGGTTTAGATTTATTAAAAGTGATGTAGTCGATTTGGCCACATTAAGTAATCTTTTTCAAGAGTGCTCTTTTGACCAAGTTATTCATTTGGCAGCCCAGCCTGGTGCACGTTATTCTATTGATCACCCGCATGATTTTGTGCAGTCTAATTTAGTTGGGTTTGTAAATGTTTTAGAATGTTGTCGTCATCATACAATACAACATCTGGTTTATGCTTCCAGTTCCTCCGTATACGGTAGCAATACTAAAGTACCTTTTCATGAATCTGATCGTGTTGATCACCCAGTTAGTTTGTATGCCGCTACCAAAAAGAGCAATGAGTTATTAGCTCATGTGTATAGTCATACGTTTCAGGTGCCAACAACAGGCTTACGTTTTTTCACTGTCTATGGGCCTTGGGGAAGACCTGATATGGCACCTATGTTATTTGCAGATGCTATGCTGACATCAAAGCCTATTAAAGTGTTCAATAATGGAGAGTTAGAACGTGATTTTACTTATGTTGATGACATTGTAGAAGGTGTGGTTCGCGTGTTGGATAGAGCACCTAATGAAGATTCTAGAAATCCTTTTTATAGGATTCTTAATATAGGTAACTCTAAGCCGGTACGACTAATGGATTTTATTGCGGTGCTCGAAAAAGAGTTAGGCTGTGAAGCTGTAAAAGAATTTTTACCCATGCAAAGTGGGGATGTTAAGGTAACTTACGCAGACTCTAATTGTATTAATAATCTTACTGAGTACAAACCAAAAGTTTCTATAGAAGAAGGAATTAGGTCTTATGTGTCGTGGTATAAAAAGTATTTCGCTGTGAATGTGTAAGGTGTTTAGTAAACGCATTAAATCACATTTTCAATGTTGTTATTATTTTTACCTACATTTGTAGCGCAAAAAAAATAGATGAGATTGTGGTTTTATGCTTATGAAGTTGCTGTCTGAATGTGAAATTTGTTATAATTTTAAAAAATGGTTCAAAGGTTAATTATTTACGTGTTTTTTGTTTTTTGTGCAGCATTAACATCTGTTCATAGTCAAATCCCCGACCCGAAAAGTATTGATGTAAATACTTTGTCAGACGAACAGGTACGTCGTTTGGTTAGTGAAATGGAAAAGAGAGGGCTTAGTGAGAGCGATGCTATAGCAATGGCACAATCTCGTGGTATGAATCAAAACCAGATTAGTGAATTGCGCAGACGTATCTTTGAATTAAAAAGTAAAGGTAGCGGCAGTGATACCGAGTCTACGTTGTCTTCAAAGAAATCCATAAAACCATTGTCTTCAAAAGCTGATATAGATCAAGATTTTTTTGATACAAGTATTTTTGGGTTTGATTTTTTCAACAATGATAAGTTAACGTTTGATCCAGATGTAAATATACCAGTAAGTGACTCTTATGTAATTGGAGGTGGCGATGAGATTCTTATTGATATTTGGGGCGCTTCTGAAAAAAGTTATAAACTCTTGGTTGATAGGAATGGAGCTGTTAATATAAGTCAAGTAGGTCTTGTCAATGTTGGCGGATTAACACAGCAAGCTGTTAGAAAACTCCTTGTAAATAAATTGACTTCCATTTATCAAGATTTAAACTCTTCAAATCCAAGGACTTTTATTAATGTTTATTTAGGGATAATTAAAACTGTTAGTATTAATGTTATAGGTGAAGTATTTGCACCTGGTACATATACATTACCAGGTACTGCATCTGCATTTAATGCCTTATATCTAGCGGGAGGGCCTAATGTTAATGGTTCGTTTAGAAACATACAAGTCATTAGAGGGGGGAAGGTATTATCTACGTTAGATGTTTACGATTACCTTATAAATGGGAACACAACCATGAATCTTCCTCTTCGAGATGATGATGTTATATTAGTTCCAACCTATCAAAAACGAGTAACGGTATCAGGCGAGTTTAAGCGCAATGGTATTTTTGAAGTTAAGGAAAAAGAAACAGTTGCAGATCTGATTAAGTACGTTGGAGGGTTTACAGAAAAAGCATATACACAGCGTTTGGAGTTATATCGTAATACGAGTAAACAAAAAAAGTTTATGGATTTGTATGATTCAGACTACTCAAGTACCATCTTAGAAAATGGAGATGCGATTAATGTTGGTATTCTTTTAAGTCGAGTTGAGAACAGGATATCTATTCGTGGTGCCATATACAGACCTGGTATTTACGAATTGGTAGACGGATTAACATTAAAGCAACTTATAGATAAGGCTGATGGTGTTCGTGAAGATGCTTTTTTAAATAGAGGTATTATTACTCGTTTAAATCCAGATTTGAGTTTGCAGAATATTCCTTTTGACTTAAGCGCTACTCTACGCGGAGAATTTGATATTAAATTACAACGAGAAGATATAGTTAATATTTCTTCTATTAATGATTTACGACAAAATAGAACGGTAGTTGTTTTGGGAGAGGTTCTTAAACCTGGAGAGATTGATTTTGTAGATAATATGACCTTATCTGATTTAATATTTAAAACGGGAGGTTTTACAGAAGCAGCCTCATTATCTTATATTGAGGTCTCTAGGCGATTATCTTATGAAGAGAGTCAAAAGATAGGTGATGAAATGGCACACTTATATCAGTTTACAATTTCTAGAGATTTAAAACTTAGCGGAGCTGACGCTGGGTTTGAATTGCAACCTTTTGATCAAGTTTTTATTAGACGTTCCCCAAATTATGAAACAGGACAGGTTGTTAAAATATCAGGACAAGTTGGCTATGTAGGTGAATATAGTTTAGCTACAAAAAAAGAACGGATATCTGATTTAATTAATCGAGCAGGCGGACTTTTGCCTATGGCTTATGCAGAAGGTGCAATGTTAACTCGCAGATCAAACTTGAGTCCTAAGGTTTTAAGAATGAGACAAGAGTTATTGAAAAAAGATTCTACATTGATATTCTCAGATTTAGGGTTTGATGTGGTTACTATTAATTTGAAAAGCATATTAGCTAGTCCAGGAGGGAAAGAGGATTTGTTTTTAATAGACGGTGACGAAATAATGATTCCGTTACAACAACAAACCGTTAAAGTGTCTGGTGAAGTACTTAATTCAGTTTCTGCAACTTATGTTGAAGGTCGAAGATTAAAATACTATATTAATCAAAGTGGTGGTTTTGGCTTTAGTGCAAAAAAAGATAAGGCTTATGTGATTTATCCCAATGGTTCTAGTGATGTGACTCGCGGGTTTATCTTTAAAAGATATCCTAAAGTACTTCCAGGATCAGAAGTTATTGTGCCAAAAAAACGTAGTAAAGAGCCACTTTCAGCACTTGCTTGGATGGGTATTGCAAGTACCATGGCATCTTTGACTCTAACACTAGTTACTGTAGTTAGTGTAATTAAAAATTAAACTTAATTATAGATGGAAAAGGCTGATAATCCTGCAAAAACAAGATCTCTAATAGAGAATGATGAGATTGATATATTGGCAGTAATTAAAACTATTTGGGATGGTAGGAAATATATATATTATTCGATTGGTATTTTTCTTTTATTAGGAATAATTGTTTCGTATTCGAGTACTACAAAATATAAAGCAACTGCAACACTTTTACCTTCAACAGAGAGGTCTGGTAGCAATTTGGGCGAATTAGGCGCTTTAGCAGGAATGGCTGGGTTGAATTTAAATACTATGATGGGTAAGTCATCTGGGATACCGCCTGATGTTTATCAACAAATAATCAACAGTTACCCCTTTTTAAAGGAAATGATACACCAAAAGTTTAATTTTCCTAATAAAAAGGATGCTATCTCTATTTATGATTATGTAGTGTCTGATACAATAGAAACATTTACAGATAAAGTTAAAAAATATACTGTTTATTTGCCAAGAACAATTAAGACGGCTTTAACTAAGCCCATAACAACTTCAATAGTAGAGCCTGATTATGGTGTTTTGTCTATTAGTAAAGAAGAAGCCTTAGCTATTTCTAGAGTGCAAGGTCAAATTATCATGGAAATAGATGAGAGAACAGATTTGATTACAATTTCTGCAGAAATTACAGACCCGGTTCTAGCCGCTCAATTTGTCCAAAAAGCACATGAATTATTACAGGCATACATTATAGAGTATAAGACAAAACAGGCTAGAGAAAATTTAGCTTTTATTCAAGAGAGTTTTGATGAAAATAAAATTAAGTATCAAAAGTCTCAAGTTCGATTGTTAGAATATAAAGATGCGAATCGCAATTTAATTAGTGAGCGAATAAATATGTCTTATCAAGAATTAAATGATGAATTTGAATTAGTTTCTAATGTATATAAAGGATTAGGTCAGCAATTAGAACAAGCTAAAATAGCAGTAAAAGAAAGTACACCTGTTTTTACAGTAATTGAACCGGTTCAAATTCCAACAAATCCTTCTAAACCCAACAAGAAACTAATTATGGCTTTAAGTATTGTTCTTGGAGGGTTCGTTGGTGTTGGTACAATATTCGGACGAATAGCTTACTTTCATTTTAAAACTAAATTAGGATAAACATAAGTTTTTTACATTTTTTGTAGGAAAAACATATTAAAGATATGAGTCAAGCATTAAGAAAACAAATTTTAGAATTAGTAGCTGAGTATTATAAGAGCTCCCCTATAGCTGATTTTACTCCTGGTAAAAGTAGCATTCCGTTTGCAGGTCGTATTTACGATCAAGAAGAGATGGTAAATCTTGTTGATTCATCATTGGACTTTTGGTTAACAACAGGACGTTATGCGGAACAGTTTGAGATGGAGTTTGCTCAAATAATGGAACAGCGTTATTGTATGCTTGTTAATTCAGGTTCGTCAGCTAATTTAATTGCAGTTTCTGCTTTGTTTTCACCCTTATTAAAGGCTAAACGATTAAAAGCAGGTGATGAAATTATTACTGTAGCAGCTGGCTTTCCAACAACCGTAACACCAATTATTCAAAATGGTGCTGTGCCTGTTTTTGTGGATGTTAATATGGAAACTTTCAATATTCAAATTGATTTAGTTGAAGCTGCCATTACACCTAAAACTAAAGCCATCGTACTTGCCCATACTCTTGGTAATCCTTTTGATTTAGCAGGAATCCGCGCAATTTGTGATAAGTATGATCTGTTCTTAATAGAAGATTGTTGTGATGCGGTAGGTTCTACTTATGATGGTAAAATGGTAGGGACGTTTGGTGATTTGGCCACAACCAGTTTTTATCCAGCTCACCATATTACCATGGGAGAAGGTGGTTCTGTGCTTACGAGTAATCCAATTTTCAAACGCATTGCTACTTCATTAAGAGATTGGGGTCGTGATTGTTATTGTGATCCAGGTTGTGATAATACATGCGGGCGTCGTTTTAAGAGTCAATACGGCACGCTCCCTCAAGGGTATGACCACAAATATGTATATAGTCATTTAGGATATAATTTAAAGGTAACTGATATGCAAGCAGCCGTTGGTGTAGCCCAGTTAAAGAAGTTGCCTGCTTTTATACAAGCCAGAAAAGATAATTTTAAACTATTAAGTGCTGGTTTGAAAAAGTTCGAAGAGTTTTTAATTCTACCACAAGCTACTCCTAATTCGGATCCGTCTTGGTTTGGATTTCCATTTACAGTTAAGGATAACCCTTATTTTAAAAGAAATGATTTAGCTAATTATCTGGAGGATCATAAGATTTTAACACGTCAGTTGTTTGCGGGTAATATGACACGTCAACCTGCATTTCAAGACGTTAACTATCGTATTTGTGGCGATTTAAAAAATACGGATTTGATTATGGC
>QKIO01000122.1 GCA_003251015.1 Bacteroidales bacterium | reverse complement strand
CTCTTTTAAGGCTGCAAAGTAAAAGTCTAACAGCTCTTGTTCCATCTTTTCACACTCGTCTTCATACAGACAACTGCCGATGAAATAGGCAATATCCTTCATTCCACAACCACCTCCTACATACTGAAAATCAACTGCTGCCACACGATTACCATCAGGCATAAAACAGAAATTTGCCAATTTAGCATCGCCATGTACAAAGGTTAAAAACGGGCTGCTATTTAATTTTTGGTCTATGGAACGAGCCGCATTTTTAAGACTCACATCATCAATAACCTTAAACTCATCAGGACGAGTGTCTAAATGCCAATAGGTGCCTATCTGCCATAAATATTGCGACTTCTCACCCATGAAAGTGGCATGAAAATTGGCCAACCAGTTTAAACAAGCATGTATTTCGTGAATGCCAGCCTTGGAGATGCGACGTGGATAACCACTTAAATTGAGGTCTTCTAACGCCAACATCATCTCATCGTCTCTGGTTTCGATGACATAACATTTAGGTATTCTGCAACTTTCATCACATCTATTTGCCCATCGGTCGTACCAAACGGTTTCTACTAAGTAGGATTTTATTTTTCTTTCGTGAGCAAAATGATTATTCCATTGATGCGGGTGTTTGTCGTGCTCAGGTAGATGAATCAGTTTCACCACCACACTTTTAATCTCACAATCGATTAATCCATACCGTATTATTTTTCCGTATCCACTCCATAGATTTTGAACTACCTCTAGTTCGTATAAATCCTTCGCCCCTGTAGCATTTAGTATGCTATCTTTAAATAATTGGTTCATCGTCAATGGCCTCCCTCACTAATTATTGGTGCAAATATACTAATACACTCTAAGAATGTTAAATTTTGTGAATTAATTTTAATCATCAAAACCGATATAACACTTGTACCTTTGCATCGGTAATTTGGTTACCTAACGTTAGTTGATAGCCACTACTTATTTGATTTCTGTCGTTATAAATGCTGTGAGAGGCCTTAAACCATACACTAAAGTTGCGCGAAACGGCAATTTTTGTATTCAACACATATCGAGTGCCCTCACCGGTATAGGCAGGCACCGTAAATGCATACAATACATCGGGCTCGTAGGCATAAATACGGCTGTTGTAGTCTTCAATGTCAAACGTAAGGTAACGCAGACTGAATGTAAACACATCATTGGCTTTAAAAACCACATCTTGAAAAGCCAAAAAACCATGCTGAGCCTTTTGGTTTAGTCTTGAGTAGGCAGAAAAATCCAACTCACTTTGCAAGCTCCACTTATCATTAACCTTGATGGCATAATTAAGACGAAACACTTCCTTTTGCTGCTCACCCAATTCGTAAGTTACCGTTTCTTCACTGCTGTTGATTTGTTTGTTGCTGTATTGATACCGCACGTATGTTTTGCTGGCATAACTGAGCTGATAATTAACTTGACAAAACCATTCAACGCCTTTGGATGGTGCATATACCTCGTAACGCATCCAGCTATAATCAAAAAAATCGACATTGGCCTTAACCTCTATTTTTGATGTAGGCTTAAACGTGAGAGAGGCAAACACACCACTTTCTCCATTGGGTATGGATGATTCTGCAAGTGGATTAGACAAGATAGCCGAATATCCATTGGCATAATTACGGTACGCCATTGAGATGACAACATCAGAACCAGCGTAATACGTCAGACCTTGATAATAGGCCATGTGTTGATCGTTTTGCATGGCCACCTCGCCAAAAAGACTAATCTTATGGAAGAAAAAAGTAGGCGCTAACCATAGTGTTTCTAGTTCATCGCCTCTAAAACGGTAGAGGTTACGTTGGTGGGTTGATGGTTGTATGGCGCGGCTAAGAAACAAATTGGCATAACCAACATCAAGGTGCATCAGGTGATGGCGGTATTCTATTCTATTGCCCCAAATCTGCTCAGTGGTGTTATGTCTGTTACTCAGCTCTGTATTGGTTCTATGATACCCAGTAGTTTGCATCGCACTAATGTCGCCCAATTCATTGTCTGATGAGGAGCCATCTACCTGTTTCAACGAATAAAAGGGAGTGATGTAAACCGGCCCGAAAACCAATTCGGTGGCCACACCACGCAGGTACGATGACTCATTGGCTGATGAATATTTACCAATGCCCTTGGGACGACGACGCAACTGAGCGGTTTCTGATGTTTTACCAAACGTCATATCACTCCACATACCCAATCCTTGGCCAAAAGACGCTTTGTAATCGCCCACAATAATGTAATCGCCCACAATAATTTTGTTGATTGCTTTGATGGGCTTTTGCCATTCGATAAAGGCCGATTCAAAGTCGCTAATCAGTGCATAGTTGGGGAAATACATCTCACCGGCATCCTTTTCTAAAGTAAACCCAGTGGATAGGTTGTTCGTTACTTCCACAACACCTCGCAATAACACCTTCTCTTTACTGCCGTTATAAGCAGCTGCAACACTATCGTTAGGTGCAAGATAACCTTCACTAGTTTGCACCACACTCTGCATCCGGGTTAGTACTTGACCTTTAGGGTTGAAACGATTCTTTTTTGTTGATGCCGAACCAACATACACAAAAGGCAACATATTTTTAATGGTACTCATGTCCAAATCTTCTACGGCTTGTAACTCATAAATGGTTTGCAAAGGTTGGTTTTGGTAG
>QKIO01000316.1 GCA_003251015.1 Bacteroidales bacterium | reverse complement strand
TACTGAATAGAATACAGGAACACAAAGCCAATAAACTTCTGGAATTACTCCCTCAAAATTGGACGCCGGTAAAGACTCTAACTTAGGCAAAGATAGGTCACCTTGCAATAGTATGAAATGTGTACTTTACCGAACGCTTACGTACTTCTCACCATTTATTAAGTCTTTTACTAGGTGAACAGATATTGTTGCTGTTCCTTTCCCTGAAACTGTTTGTACAATGCTCTGTATATTTTCCCATGGTTCTATTAACTTCAAATCAACATGAATATCCATAGGTTGGCCATCTGTTTCATACTTTATCTCAAAAGTGTAAATGCCGGAGGTAGGAATCACCGTTGGTAAAGTATGAGAATATATAGTATTCTTTCCTTCTGTGGCTAACAACAATTCTTTTACTGTTCCAAATCCGGCATCTTGCCTACCGGTAACCAGATAATAATACATACCGGCATCTGAAACATCTACTTGCGAGCGAAGCCCAAAAAATCCCCAACGGTTAGGATCCTGCTTTTCGGCACAGGTATGCATCCAATTTATTTCCGGTACTTCAGATGTTGTCATCCATGCAATTTGTCCCCAACTATTGTTATTATTATCTCGCAAACCTGTTCCTCCAAGCGGGTTAGAACCATAGTTTTGGTCAACGATACCGTCTATTTTAACAGTTGGAAAATCACGAAGTACATCAATGATATTTTCATTATCGTTGTTACTGTCATAGCACTCAAGATCGTTCCAAAAAGAATGAGTTATTACAGTTACATATTCATGTTTGCTTGCATCTGAAGTGGCAAGAGCCTCATATAGGTAATAGTAAGATCCGGCTTCAACAATGTATAAGGGATCTTCAGCTGTACTTTTATTAATCTCTCTCACAAAAGAATTGACAGCTTTTGTTTTCTGATCCACATTAGTAAAATCGTAAATCTTTGATTCGTTTAACTCAAAAACTTCAGCAGTTTTTATCATTATACGACGATACTCCTCAGTTTGGGTTAAGTTAGGATCATCTTTGGCTACATTGGCATGCCTGTCGGGATTAGGGTTATTATTGTAACTGATGTGTACAATATCGTCTCAATGACCGGTACTCCATAAAATACCAATCCCCCAAGGAATTGCACCCAAATCATCCGGAGCAAATACATTACCATCACTGTCAATGGCAATACGACCTTTTGTAAATCCACCTTCGGGTAAATCAATGCCGGGTTGTGGTTCGCGATGAATTTTATATAACATATTACGTATTTCAGTATCGCGCCCTTCAGTATTACCGAAAGTAAACTCTTTTTCGTTGTGTGCAAAAAGATTGCTAATGGATAGCAAACCTAATATACAGGCCATGGCTATCGGTTTAATTGAATAAAAAACTCCTGCATTTATAATATTATCCATTTTTTATGTGTCTGTGTTATTAAGTGATGTATTATTCGTTATGATTACAATAAAAAAAGGGAGATAGTAAGCAATGCATCAATACTTTCTAATGCATAAAAATGAAATTATAACAAAACACCTTCAAGGTTTAAAACCTTGAAGGTGATATTAAAGAAAAAAACTATTCCTATTTTACTACTTTCTGAATTGTTCTATTTCCATCTGCCAATTCTGTGATTAGAATATACATTCCGACAGATAAATCTGTAGTTGACATAATGGCATCGTTTGCATTAACAAGTTTTGATTTTAATACACTACCAGTCATATCATAGATTAGCACCTGAATAATTTCTTCATTTGATTTTACTTGAATAAAATCTTTAAATGGATTTGGTGAAACAATTACCGAAGTAGTTTCTTCACTATCAATATTTGTAGCCACCTCATCCACCAAAGAGATGGTTAATTTCGGCGCCTTTCCGCTTTCTTTTGAAGCGAATGAAATATCATTACCGTTCACATGTGTTACCACTAAGCTAAGCTTACCTCCCGGAGTAATAGAAGCTCCATCCAAATTAAAGGTATATTCTTTATTAAGCTCATAGTTACCTGTTAATTTACCTAATAAAGCACCTTTTGAAGGAGCGTTTGAAGAACTTAAATTTGCTTCTGTCCAACTGTTACCATTTCCTAAATGTACCTGAACTTCGCCATTTCCATTATCGCTACCCACTGCAAGTGTTAAGTTGGCAGAACCAATATTACCCGACACACTGCTTAAATCAAACATTAAGTAAGATGTGCGTTTACCTGCTTCAACACGTAAATCCTTATTATTGAAAGGTGAAGTTCCTTGTAAGTAAGCATCGTGAATAGGTGTAAAATCTGTTCCATTTCCAGTAGATCCTCCAGTATTGCCTCCGTTATTGCCACCAGTATTACCGCCTGTGTTACCTCCTGTTGACCCATCAACTACAGGCCAATATTTGCTATCATTCTCTGCGGCGATATCTACCTTCTCACCAATTTTATAATTGATGGATGTTTCATAGAAGATGATGTAATCCATACAAAAACGCTGCGAGCGCCCCGATACAACAAAGGTGTATTCCTGACCGGCTTTTAAATTGTAAATAGCTCCTTTTCTCACATCACTTCCATTCACTTTTATATCCAAATTAAAACATGCCCCCCAGGTACTTAAAGCACGGCCATAGAATTTACTGTTACTTTGAAGATCTGATTTAGGAAAAGATCCCGAGCCGGCTGTATAGTCGCCTTCTAAACGAATAAATACATCATTACATTCATCATTTTTAGCACCTTGTAAATTTTGCATCAAACGGATTCCTGCACGGTATTCACCAGATTTCTTACAGGTAAACTTGTAGGTTAATGGTGAATCAGCACTTCCTCCACTCGGGCTATTACCTGTAAATTCAAGGTAATCATCACCTATTGCATCAATGCCGGTACCGCTTACATAGCCCGATTCACCTTTCTTTCTATGTTTCCATGCTCCAAGATTAGTAGTTATTGTTGCATCAGATTCAAAAACGATCCAATTATCACCATAAGTAATACCATCTTGTGTTGAACCTCCGGTATTGCCTCCTGTATTTCCACCTGTATTACCTGAACCACCAGTTGCGCCATTCACACAAACGTTAATACTCTCCCAACGACCACGGGCAGTCGCAAAACTACTTCCTTCAGGAACTAATTTATTTGAAGTTTGATTATAAGTTACTCGTATGGTATTACCTTTTTTAATTGGATATGGAGTAGTATTGATTTGTAAATCTTCGTAAGTATAAGCAGGCGTATTGGTTCCAAAAATACGTGAAGATGTTTTTTCACCAACTTTAGTACCATTTACAAAAACCTCAAAAGTACATTCTCCATCTGGTTCACCAACAGAAGTAATTGTAAAGATCGCGTCTCCATCCGGACCTTGATAAACTTCTTCGGCAGCACATGGTCTGTTTAATCCGTTTGAGCCACCGCAACCTAATACCATCACTCCTTTGTTAACGCCATCTGCAGGAGTGTTTGGAATAGCGGCTAGTTTGCCACCATCGTATCCACTAATATTACTGTATTTATCAAAGTCTTTTGCAGCAATCTTAGTACATTCTTGCGTTTGCGAACCGGTTCCACTTCCTGTGTTTCCACCGGTACTACCACCATTGCTTCCACCGGTTGACCCATCAACTACAGGCCAATATTTGCTATCATTCTCTGCGGCGATATCTACCTTCTCACCAATTTTATAATTGATGGATGTTTCATAGAAGATGATGTAATCCATACAAAAACGCTGCGAGCGACCTGAAACAACAAAGGTGTATTCCTGACCGGCTTTTAAATTGTAAATAGCTCCTTTTCTCACATCACTTCCATTCACTTTTATATCCAAATTAAAACATGCCCCCCAGGTACTTATAGCACGACCATAGAATTTACGATTACTTTGAAGATCTGATTTTGGGAAAGATCCTGATCCGGCTGTATAGTCGCCTTCTAAACGAATAAATACATCATTACATTCATCATTTTTAGCACCTTGTAAATTTTGCATCAAACGGATTCCTGCACGGTATTCACCCGATTTCTTACAGGTAAACTTGTAGGTTAACGGTGAATCAGCACTTCCTCCACTCGGGCTATTACCTGTAAACTCAAGGTAATCATCACCTATTGCATCAATGCCGGTACCGCTTACATAGCCTGATTCACCTTTCTTTCTATGTTTCCATGCTCCAAGATTAGTAGTTATTGTTGCATCAGATTCAAAAACAATCCAGTTATCACCATAAGTAATGCCATCTTGAGTTGAACCTCCACCAGTTGAACCTCCTGTATTATTACCTGTGTTTCCACCGGTAGAACCACCAGTAGAACCACCATTTACATCAACGCCATTACCAATAAAAGACTTTAATTTTGTACAATTACCATACTTATCTCCTGTTACTAAGTAATAAGCCATACCGGCATCTGAGAAATCATATTGATTTTTAGCATTTTTTACTTTTACAATACGGTCATGCACCCATTTAACATTCGCATCTCCGATTGTAGTCATCCAATTACACTCATCAGTTCCCCTGGTATTAAAACCCGGGTTTGGATTATTATGAACAGCAGTAGTATTAGTTCGGTTACCATTTTGGTCGGGAATTTCCACAAAATTGGCTTTGTTTCCAAAACTCTTTTTAAGCTCACCCCATTCGTACTTGATTTCACCTTCTCCACCATTTTTATCTCCACGTCCGGCGTGCATCTCATTCCAGTCACTATGGGAAATTAAGGTAACATGATTGAGTGCATTAGAATTCATCTTATCAGCTCTCATCATACCTTCTCCAATTACCTTAGTTGGACCGGCAACCATTATAAATAAAGGATTATCAGCTGTTGATGCAACAATGGCATCGCGCATGGCATTATAAGCTGCTTCTTTGTTTTTTACGGCTTCGACAAAACGAGAGGTGTCGAAACCAAATTTATTACCACCATTGACAGCACTTTCGCGCATTTCGGCTTCCCAAGCTGAACTTTTACTGCCCCAAACATGGTCGCTAAAGGTGTAGGTAACAAACTGATCTTGCAAACCGGCTTTAGCAAGAATCATTAAAGTAGCTGCCGTTGCAGACCAGTCGTCTTCGTCGTGATGGTTACCATCTGAACTGTAAGCGATTCGACCTTTTCCTTGCCAATAGTCTGATGCACCGGCAAAAGTGAATTGGATGGTTGCTAAAAATAAAACCCCAAGTAAAGTTAATTTCTTCATAACTTTTTGATTTAAAATTTATTTAATTGATATAAGGTACACATAACCATAAACCCCAAGGCTACATGCGATTAGAAATAGTTTTTCTTTGATTTTTCCCGACTATTAAGACATACGATAGCCGCACAGAAAAAACACGAATGGTGTATTCAGATGTATTTATACTGTATAATTAATGACGTTTAGTTAAGCTTTTTCTGTTAATATCCATTGTCAAGAATTTTATACACTGACAAGGTTGTGAGCATATTAAACCTGTCAACCTGCCCGAATAGCTCAGGCGGGTAACTGAAAACTCTGACAGTGTTGTTTTCTTAACTAAACGACATTGACTGTCGGATTGTAAATCTTAATAAAGGGCTACAGTGAATTTCTATCAGGTGAGATAGAGGGAACAAAGTGCATACAACGCAATGCTTATATAAGAATTGATGTTTAGAAGTACGATAGGGATGTGGTAGAACTCCCTTTGGTGTGTTAGAGTGTAATTTGTCTTCATAATTTGTGTGTGTGTGTGTGTGTACCCTAATTACAAAGACTTATGGGGATGGTTAACAAATTTTTTCATTTTTTTTTAGAATATGTGGAGAGATTTTAATGGTAAAGTTTTTGGAATTAATAAACCAGATGATTCTCCCAGTTATGAATTGCATCAAAGCTACAGAAACGAAAACACCTTCAAGGTTTTTAAAACCTTGAAGGTGTTTTGGGTTAATAATTGCGTTTTAATGGATTATAAAAACGAATTAAAGATTTAAATATTGACTGCGATATTTTGCCGGTGTAATACCTACATACTTCTTAAACTGACGATGAAAGAACGACATATTCTCGTATCCACACTCCATGGCTATTTGCGTAACCTGCTGATTACTTTCCTGTAAGCCTTGGCAGGTTTTACGAATGCGGAATTCATTTAAGTATTGGGTAAATGTTTTGTCGAACTGCTTTTTAAAATATTTACAAAACGAAACTTTGGTCATATAGGTAAGGTCGGCAACATCTTGTACCGTTATTGGCTCTGAATATTTATTGTCTATAAAAGAAATAATATCTTCTATTCGATGGTCGTTGGCTTCGTTTTTAACAAATTCATCGCCGGTTACCGATAAGAATTCAAAATCGGTCAATTGTGATAATTCATATAATATGTCGGTAAAATATATGATTCTACGAGCGCCTTTTAACTCCAGTAGCAACTGCATTTTGGCAGCAACCTCACGCGATTGGTGAGAGTCGATAAAGCGAATACCCTTATTAGCATTACTTATTAGATTGTAAATACTCTGAAACTCAGGAATGTCGGTAATAAAATTCCGAAGTATCTCAGGTTGCCATTGAATATATATCGATGAAGCTCCACTTCCGTATTGCGGTGCATTTTTCCATACGTGAGGAAGTGAAGGTCCCAACAAAACCAAATCGCCTGCTTGAAAGTTTTCGATACTATTTCCTACGTATCTAATACCATTGCTTTCGCAGATGTATACCAATTCCATTTCTCCATGATAATGCCAGGGGGAATCGAAGTACTCTTTTTGATAATAAAAAGCATGAATGGAACTATTCAAATCGTGAGGTACGACTTCTAATTTTGGCTTCATATATTCTGATTTGCTATAAAAATATGGCAAAATCAGTTAAAAAGGAAATATAGTACACAAAATGTCAAAAATAGGATTTAAAATACGTATGGACTTACCCTAAATTTGTAACAAAGAATTTTAGTTATGGAAGTTATTGTTAGTGGATTAAATGTAGTTGACTTATTAGTAGCAACACCAACCAAAGTTGCTTATGGTCAGAAGACAGAGTGCGAAAAGATTGTTGTTCAGGGTGGTGCTCCGGCAGGAAATGCTGCTTGTGGACTTGCATCTTTAGGACACGAAACAGCTTATCTTGGATACTTAAGTGATAACACTTTAAGTCAAATCGCAAGAGCCGAATTGGCAAATCATGGCGTGAAAGATGTACTATTTAAGCATAAAGATGGTGCTTCTCCGGCAATTGCAATTGTTCAAATAGACGATCAGGGCGAGCGTACGGTTTTATACTCAATGAATGGATACACGCCATTTGAGCCTGCAGATGTTGATGAATCTATTTTCGACGATTGTAAATTATTGTTGGTTGATGGTTACGACGTAACGATTAACACACACTTATTAAAAATTGCAAATGATAAAGGCATCTATAGTGTGTTAGACATGGAAACTGCTGAAGAATCAGTAATGAAAGAAATGGTACAATTATGTTCACATGCCATTTTGCCTTTAGAAGGCGCTCAAAAGCTTACAGGTAAAGAAGACATTAAAGATTGCGTAGTTGCATTAGATAAAATGACCGACGCTGAAGTGGTAATTACCGATGGAGCTAATGGTTCGTATGCAATTGAGAATGGAGAAATCATTCACCAACCTGCATTTAAAGTTAAAGTGGTAGATACTACAGGTTGTGGCGATTCTTTTCACGCTGCTTATGCGTCGGCTTTGTTGCAAGGAATGGACAAAAAAGAACGCATGAAGTATGCAAGTTTTTTTGCTAGTCAGGTAGCACAGCATTTTGGTGGTAGAACTTTCTTACCATCAAGAGAATTTATGAAAGCAAATTTAAATTAATACAAAAATAGAGAGTGGTTTATTCGTTTGTTGTTTATGAGCATAGGTCGTAAATACAGATGATATTGAAACATAAAAACATAATATCAAAACAAAATATTCATCATGGGAACTTACGCGCAGAAAAAAGGAGTTGTAGCAGATTTATTTGAAAAACTTATTGCACCGGCTCCGGCAAAGTACAAATCAAAAATTGCATTAGTAGGTATTGGTTTCGAAGAGCACTTTGATTGGGAATCAATTCTGAAGAACTATGCTATTGCTAAAGAAACTTTAAAATCAACTTTCCCTTCAGATAGCTTTGAAGTATTATCTTCAGAAGAGCCTATTCAAACTAAAGAAAACATGTTAGTTTGGTTAGACGACATGAAAAAAGAAGAGGTAGATGGTATTATCATTTATCAGGCGTCATATATAGCAGGAGATTTAGCTGCAACCACGGCACGTTGGTTTGTTCAAAACCCAATTCCTGTACTAAGCTGGTCGCACGACGAGGCTACCGGTGGACGTTTATCTAACAACCGTCTTTGTGGACAAAACTTCTTGTTAAACATCTTAAACTCAAGCAACGTAAAATACTCTTGGATTTTTGAAGCGCCAACATCTCCAACTATTGGTGAGCACATTCTTTCTTTCGCAAAAGCAGTGTATGCAAAAGCGTCTATGAACCAACGTGTAATAGGTATGGTTGGTGGTTTTCGTGTACCAGGATTCTATGACTGTGAATTGAATGAGATTTCCTTGTTAAAACGTTTTGGTTTATTGGTAGACCGTGTTGATTTCCAAACCATCTGGAAACATGGTGAGAAATTTAAAGCAGAAGATATTGCAGAGATTAGAGAAGCATTATTAAATCACCCTGATTGTAAGTTTAACAACGTTACCAACGAACGTATTGATAAAGGTATTTACCTTGCTTTAGCAGTTTCAGATTACAGCCGTATCAACAATTATATTGGCATAGGCCTTAAAAACTGGCCGGAGTTATTCGACCACTACGATATTGCCGGTGACGGAGCTGGCGCATTAATTCAGGATGTGGGTATCCCGGTTGCAGATGAGTCGGATATGGGAGCATTGGTTACAATGGTAGTATTTAACCAATTAAGTCTTGAAGAGTGCGTGCCTACATTAGTGGATATGTCTTTATTAGACAACAAAAATAATAAAATTGGTTACTGGCACTGTGGTGGCGCATCTACCAAATTAATGAAAGAAGGTGCAGGTTTCGAAGTTCGTAACCACAGTATTCTTGAAAACTATAGCGAAGAAAGTAGCACAGGTCCACTTATCGAGTTCTTACACAATCCGGGAGAGGTTACTATTGCTAAATATATGTATCCACATGCCGATGAGGTTTTAACTTTCGAAGCTGAGATTGTAGAGTCTGAAATGGCATTCCGTGGAAGCTATGCAGAAGTAGAGCCCAAAGGATGTACTTCAGGAGACGTTGTATCTACGGTGTTAAACAATGGTTGCGATCACCACTGGATTATGGGTAGAGGGTTCTTCGGAAACGAATTAGCAGAATTCAACCATTGGGTGAATGTAGAAGAAATGAAAATAGATAAGTGTAACGCATACGTACACGGACGTAGCAAATAAGGACTTAGGCACTTTTGAAATGGGATTGAATAAAAACATTGGAGAATGTATGAGTTCTCCAATGTTTTATTCTTCATTCTAAAACAATAACAAAAAACATTATAAAATAGGAAAGATGAGCAAAAATTACGCAGAGAAGTTTGACTCTTTAAAAGACTTGTTTAAAGCTTACCGCGAAACAGGACGTTGTTTGGCATCATTTAATGTTAACGACAACTACGATGCTCGTGCTGTTATTGAAGCAGCAAATGAGGTAGGTACGAATGTAATGCTTATGACCTACCCTCCTGTTATCGAAGGCGTTGGTGCTGAAGTATTCCGGGGAATGACCAATGGCTTAAAAGCCATTGCAAAAAACGATGTTTATTTACATTTAGACCATAGTACCTCGGTTGACCAATGTAAATGGGCGATCGATGCAGGTTTCGATTCAGTAATGATTGATGGTTCGCAACATCCCATTGAGAAAAATATAGAAATGACCAAAGAGGTGGTTGAATATGCAAAGTCTGCCAATGTGTTGGTTGAGGCTGAGGTAGGTAAAATTATGGGACGCAATGTTGTTGTAAATTCGCCAGACGACTTCCTTGCCAGTGTGGCAGATGTAAAACGTTTGTACACCGAAACAGGTGCCGATATTATTGCAGTTGGTATTGGAACTGCACACGGATTTACACCAACAAAACCAAAGATTTATTTCGACCGTCTACAGGAAATTGCCAATGCTATTGTTGCTCCACTTGTACTGCATGGTGGAACCGGAATTCCTGACGAAGACATTCAAAAGTCCATATCAATGGGTATCAGTAAAATTAACATTGGTACCATTGTACATACAACATATATGAAGTATTTCAGAGAAGGTGTTGTTGCTGCAGGCGACGCAGCTTACCCTCCACTTATTATGAAGGAGGTATTACCTGAAATCATTAAGGTCGTGGTTGATCGCCTAAAGGCTGTAAACGTTTAAATCACAACGACTATAAACATTATCAAACCTGACTAAACAACAGGATTTACAGATATATACGGGTTAGTTCATAATACACCCCCTCTGTAAATCCTGTTTAAAACACACGATAGTCAATGGCTATTGAATATGTTTAATACCTGTTTCTAATAAAAAGAGGCTGCTCACTTTTGGCAAACAACCTCTACACTATTCAACCAGCTATACTATTTTACGATCATCCCGGTCGTCCAAACACCATCTGCTGTTTGAATCTTTAAGAGATAAACGCCTTAGCGAGAGGTAACAGTAATTTACATCATTACATATTTAATTTCTCACGCCTAGCCTCAGAGACGGCAAGCTTTTTCTTTGCGACTTAGCGTCTTTGCGAGAGGCTTGGATAAAAAAACTCCTTAAGCTACACCTAAGGAGTTTTAATTGTAGAATATAACTAACTATTAAACCCTAATCTAATGCTGAATTAAAACTCTCACTCTTACAATTTTATTATTGCTATCTGTTAATTCAATAATGTAAATACCATTAGGAAGTTGTGCGGTCGAAATAGCATTGTCTATTATTAATTGATTTGATAATAGGCTACCACCGATATCAAATATTTTAGCAGTTGCATAACTGTTATCGCCGATAATGCTTACCATATTATTAGCCGGATTAGGATACAGTTTTATATCCATATTTTCTTCTTCAACAGAAGTCGTATTTCTTCTAACAATGTTAATCGGATTCATGCCTTGTATTGCAAATTCTTCACCTGTGCTGGTTTTAAAGCGCGGTAATAAGAAATAGAAATTACCATTAGGTAATTCGTTTGAAGGCGTAAGGTTGCTAAGATCAATCGATATTTTAGCTTGGCCGTTTTGCTTACCTATTGCCGAAGCATCGCTCACAACGTGGTCTTTTACCACAGTATTCCAATCAGAGGTCATTTCTCGTAACATCACCATAACACCGCCCAATTCGTTGCTTACCGTATTGCCGGTACCGGCTTCGTAGTTAACATATACATCAAGCGTTCCTTCGGTGAAGTACTCTGTTGTTAAGTATTTATTTTTATCATCAACACTAATACTGCCGACTACTGTTTCTTGCGGAGGTGCAGTGGGAGATTCAGCCCTTACTATTGGGGTGCTAAATTGAAATGCTTGTAAGGCTACACTACTAATAAATCCACCTGCGTCAGGGAAGGTAACATTAATAGTATTATTCGTGTTTAGCAGATTGTAAGGAACATTAATTTCAATCATACCAAAGTATGAAGCACGATCAGCTTGTGCGTCTCCTTTTAAGTTAACCGGAACATCAACTTGAGTACCATTAACCTTAACCGTCGGTTTTAGTGATTTTCCATGAGCACGACCTACTCCAATTCGTAGTATTGCTTCACCATAAGTACCTTTATTAACGCCATTTATGTTAAAAGTGTTAGCTGTATTGGCAGTGATGGCTTGCTTGTATTTATCGGCATAGTATTTAACCTCTTTAGAAGTTTCATTAATAGTAACATTGTTAGAGTAAATGTACTCTAAAACATAAGTTCCTTCCGGCTTAAGCGTTAACTCTGTCGGGAAGTTTGAGTTGTAGGTGTTCTTATCTAAACGAATGGTGTTTTGATCTTTGGTTGCATTAGATTCTCCTAAATATAGTTGCTTAATAGAAAGTTGACTAAGTGCTAAGCCGTTTCTTTCTTTAATATCAAGCATAAGTGTCTTGTTAGCAAATGCAAGGTTGTTAACGATTACATAAGCCTTGTTACCGTCAACATAAGAGTCTACCATCACATCTAAATCAGAAGAGTAGCTATCCACTCGTTTCCCTTTTACATCTTTCCATAAGTCGTAGTAATGAATCATGTCTGTATACACCCAATTGCCGGTATAGCTGTTAGGCTCGTTTTCCTTGCGGAACAACCGATCAGGCCAAGTGTAGTTAGAAGTGCCGTTGTTGTTTGGCGACCACCAATCTACTTTTAGCATGGTGTATTGTATGGTTTGATCGATTAAGTTAGCACGTGACATAAATTGCATCATCATAGAGTTACTGGCTTTGATCCGTAGCCAATCGCGGTACGACGACCAAGGACCTTGATAATCGTGCACGGTAGCTCCAAACTCAGAAATGACAAAGTTTTTAGGTTTGCCGAATTTTAGATAGCTGTAGTGTTCCAGCATGTCGAAAGTCGCTTCAATGTCACCACCTTTTCTTAAAATCATTTTACCCCCAAAAACAGGCATGTCGTATAAGTGCAGCGAGTAAAAATCAATATCAGTTCCTGCTTTATCAATGAATGCTTTCCAGCGCTGATCCCACTGGTTAAAGTTGTTTTTATCAAACTCAGGGAACGCTGTTACGTATCCACCAACTTTAACATCCGGGTTGAGGGCTTTAACTTTTTGAGCAACTGTTTTATGAAAATCAAATACTTTATCGAGCGTACTTGCCTTTTTCCAGTCAATTAATTCGTATACCGGCTCGTTTACAATTTCAACTAACTGTGGCTTTCTTTGCCCGTCTGTACCACCTGTACCAAATACTTTATTGATATAATTTGCTAAAAATTCACCACTGGCACTACCAAAAGGTTCGGCTTGGGTATCTGTTTGAGACAGTGCCCAACCACCGTTAAGTTTGGTTCCGTCAGGCCAAAAGGGATGAAGCTGCGGACAAATAATTAAGTTGTTACGATCGTCGTATTGGTGCCATTCTGTTCTTGATCCATAATAATCTTTCCAAAAACTTCTTAATTGATCGTAATAAGCCGGATTGACATAACCAGGACGAGAAGGATCTTGGCTTGCACCTCTTAAATCACCATTGATGGGTCCGGTGTTTCTACCCAAGTAAACATCGTATCCTTCTAAGAAGTCTTTACGGGGATCAGCAATCGAATTAGTTGCCAAATCAAAATCAGAAGATAGTACATCGGCATGCATGGTTACAAATTTGCTTCTTTGAAATTCAGTAACGTCTCCAAGTTGGTGGTTAACGTTAAGATTAACTTCCACAACTACCGGTTGTGCCTGTAGAATTATAGCTCCCCAAAAAAAGCTTAGGAGCATAAGAAGGTTTTTGTTTCTCATAATCGAATCATTAATGATGAAATAAAGAAGAGCATTAAGCCCTTCTTTATTAAAAAAAGCATGTGTGTGTGTGTGTGTGTGTGTGTGTAAATGGTGAAAGAGATTAGAACCTCAATCAGTGTAAATACAGATGATAACTTGCTTATTGGTAGCTGACTTTAAAAACGGTAGCTATTTCATTCATTAATTCAGTATCAGGTGTGGTAAGTGTTACCATTTTATTGTTGGCTTCCCAATTAAGTTGCCTTCCGCTGTTAAGAACAGTAATTTGTTTGATGACTTCATTATTGTTAATCACATGTTTCAGTTCTAACTGAGTATTCGGTGCCGGCATACCAAGAACAAATACATATAGCGATTTACCGTCTTTCGATTTGGTGAAACGGATATCGTTAGCAGTGTAATCTTGCGTGGCAGATTGTCCTTCACCTTCAAAGCCGGCTTCGATGTCGGCAGTGCCATATCCAAAAATGTCGTGAGTGCGAGTTCCATACACAGCCTCACCGTACGTATCTAACCATGTGCCAAGCTCTGCTAAAACGTCACGTTGTTCTTTGTTGATGGTACCATCTGCTTTAGGACAAAGATTTAGAAGCACAATGCCTTTCTTACTCCAAACGTCAATCATGTTGCGCAATAACATTTCGATTGGTTTGTAGGTTTGAGGTTCTACATAAGACCAACTGTTAAAGCTTAATGTTAAGTCCGTCATCCAGTAATCTTTCGACATTTCTTTTCGGCCTGATTGCTCCATGTCTTGAACCCCAACGCTGTGCGGTAAATCTTCTTGTTTAAAGATCACAATAGGTTCCTGGCCTTGAGCTGTAGCATGGTTATAGTGCATGGCCACCATCTTTTTTCTGTACTCTTCCGGAATTAAATCTAACCAGGTATCAAACCAAATAAGGTCGGGATGATAACCTTCAACCACTTCGCGAATTTGCTCCAACCAATAATCGTGAAATTCATCAGCAGGAATATTACCATATAAGTATTTTAGTTTTGGATCGGTTGATGAGGTGGCAAAATCGGGATGATAAGGAAAGTGACTGTCCCAACCGCCCCACATGGCTGTATCTTGAGCATAGCGCTGTAAATTACGCGCATGGTGAAAAGTGGCAATGGTTTTTAAATCTTGCTTTTTAAGTTCGGCAATAAGGTCTCCAACAATATCAATTTTCGGCCCCATGTCTTTTGCATTCCACATGTTTACCTCACTGTCCCATAAAGCAAAACCGTCGTGATGCTGAGCAATGGGTCCGGCAAATTTAGCACCGGATTTCTTGAATAACTCCGCCCATTCTGCCGCATTAAATTCAGGCGCTTTCCACAATGGTATTAAGTCATGATAGTTGAATTCTGTTTGCGGACCATAGGTTTTTTCGTGGAATTCATAAATACCGCGTGCCCAACCTTCAGAGCCCGGGAAACGCCAAGCATCTTTATTCCAGCCGGCTTTTTCGGTGAGGTACATCCAACGCGGGTACCATTCCGATTGAAACTGCGGAACGGTATATGGCCCCCAGGTAAAATAAATACCAAGTTTAGCATCTTTAAACCATTCCGGTTCTTTGTTAATGGTTGATAATGATTCCCAATTTTCTTCGAAAACGGGTGTTTCAATAGCTTCTTTTTTTTGAGAAGAGTGGCATCCTAATAGTATTAATAAGATGCTAATGATAGTTAGCTTAGTGATTGTGTGCATGTCTTATTGCTTTTTTTAAGCGTTTTAATTAGTTATTATTTAAAGCGAAGGGGTAAGAGTAGTAGGTGTTGTAAAAGTAAGGTTTGTAGTTGGTTAAGGGTGGAGGTATTTGTTACTTATGTCTTAGTTATTTGTAACATGGACGAAAAAAGTCTCGTTTTTTTTACGACTTTTTAGTTGCGACTTAAAACACGAATATTTTGCTCCACGACTGTTTAGTCGTGATGCTTTACACACTTGTTTTGACCCGCGACTATTTAGTCATGACACTTTACACGGTTGTTTTAAGCTGCGACTATTTAGTCGTAGGTGGAGTTCTATTTTTCGAACTCAGAAGGGCTCACCCCAAATTTTTCTTTAAAGCGTTTGCGAAAAGTACCAACATCGGAGTAACCAACTTCCCATGCTACTTCTGATACATTTAAGGAGTTTTGCTTTAGTAATTCTGCCGCATGTTTTAATTTGATATTGCGCAGAAACTGAATAGGAGTTTCTCCGGTAAGTGCTTTTATTTTTCGATTGAGATGAATGCGCGAAACACCGTAGGTTTCGGCTAGTTTATCCACATTAAATTCCGGATTAGAGAGGTTTTTTTCAGTTAGTGCTAAGATTTTTTCCATAAACTTAACATCAGCCGGAGAGTTAGAAATTACCATTGGGTTGATTTCAATTTCTTTTTGGAAGATGACTCTTAAACGCTCTCTGTTTTTGATGGTAGAAATAACATTAGCGTACAGGTAATCTGCATTAAATGGTTTTGGAATATAGGCATCGGCACCAGACAGGTGACCCTCTATCTGGTCTTCTACCGAGCCTTTAGCCGAAAGTAAAATAACCGGTATGTGACTAATGCGTTCATCATTTTTTATGGTGGTGAGTAACTCAATACCATTCATTTCCGGCATCATAATATCGCTAATCACGATATGTGGATTGTACTCAATACATTTTTCAAGACCAACCCTACCGTTTTCTGCTTCAATAACCGTAAAGGTTTCTGCAAAGATGCTGAGAAGTATTTCTCGTAAATCTTTATTGTCTTCAACAACCAAAATGGTGTATGCGGTTTTTTCTTTTACGATCTCACTAGTAATGACGATATCCTGATGAAGGTTAGCTAGTGGCTTAACCGTAGTTGAAAGCGAGTGAAAATTACCTTGAGACAGGGGCAGACTCACAACAAAAGTAGAACCCATGCCCTCTTTACTCGTTAAGCTGATATGGCCTTGATGTAATTCAATAATGCTTTTGCTTAAGGCTAAACCAATGCCGCTGCCTCTTAATGCCGGCGGCCGACTGTTTTGCCCCTGAAAATATCTTTCAAAAACCATTTGTTTATCATCCTCAGAAATGCCAATTCCTGTGTCGCTAACAGTAATCGTAACAAACTTATCTTTTTGATGGATGCTTACCATCACAGTTCCTTCATTGGGGGTAAATTTAAGTGCGTTAGAAAGCAGGTTGTAAATGACTTTTTCTAACTTTTCCGAATCAAAATCAACGAGTAATTCGCCTTCAGGAGCATTAAAGCTCAATTTAATATGCTTTTCTTCTGCAAGAGGTTTGAATGACTCAAAAATGGTTTTTATGAAATTGTTCAAATCTGTGCTTGTGATATGTAATTGCTTATCGGTTTCTTCCAGTTTTCTGAAATCTAACAATTGATTAACCAACCGGAGCATTAAATGGGTGTTTTGCTTAATTATCGTTAAGCTTTTCCGGTCATCGGCTTTAAACTCTGATGATTTTTTTAATAAACTCTCTAAAGGGACACTAATAAGGGTTAACGGAGTTCTAATTTCGTGAGAGATGTTTGTGAAAAAACGTAGTTTACTTTGCGCCAGCTCTTCAGTGTTTTTCTTTTCAATACCGGCTATTAATAACTCTTTTTTGCGCCGGCTGATTAAGAGAGTGGTTTTTAAAATAATCGTTATAACTGTTATTAATACAATTGCATAAATCAGATAGGCCCATGCACTTAACAAAGGGTGAGGAAGAACTACTATCGTTAAAAAAGCCGGCGTATCAGACCAAACATTATCACAATTTGAGCCATAGACTTTAAAAGTGTAGGTGCCGGCAGGGACATTGGTGTATTTTGCAATGGTGTAATCGGCATTTGCAAAGGTATACTGTTTATCAAAACCCTCAAGTAGGTATTTGTAATTGTTTTTTTGAGCCGAGTTAAATTGCATACCGGTAAAGGCAATGGAAAAACTGTTTTGATTATGTTTTAATACAATATAATCGGTGTATTCAAGGTTTTTATTAAGGATGATGTTGTTATTATAGCTTTCGCCGGGTATAATTTTTTCGTTTAAGATTAAAAGCTCTGTAAGAATCAAACGTGGTTTAAGGGTGTCAATTAATATCTCATCTGCATAAAACACATTCAGGCCATTGTTACCTCCGAATAGAAGCTGTCCGTTACTTCTTTTTCCGGCTACAATCTCAGCAAACTCATCATTTTGTAGGCCATCGCTGCTATCGTAGTTAATTATTTCTTTAGTGATCGGATTAAACTTGCTAATGCCACGGTTAGAACTTAACCACAGGTTTTGCCTATCATCTTCTAAAATACCTTTGATGGCATTATTAGGTAAACCATCCTTGCTTGTAAGTGCCGAAAAACAAATAGAATCAGCATCCATCTTTTCAATGCCAACAAGACCTCCGCCCATCGTGCCCATCCATATTTTGCCCGATGCGCTCTCGAACAGTTGTAAAATGTAATCCTGACTTAACTCGCCGGGTTGATTGCCCTCTCGGTAGACTTCAAACGTTGGCTGTTCTTTATTTAGTTCTGATGAGCGAATAAGATTCAAGCCTTTATCAGTTCCAATCCATAAATTACCCTTGGTGTCATACAGGATGTTTCTAATAATAAAGGATGATAGGTTGCAGCCGGATTCATTATTCGGAGAAAACTGTGTGTGCCTGATTATTTCCCCGCGGGTATTTAAAGAAAGTCTCCAAAGTCCTTCGCCATAAGTGCCTGCCCAAAGTGTTGAATCGTTTTGGGCTTCCAACGAAAAAACGAAGCCCATGTTTTTCGTAAACTCAGGCAATGCGATATCTTCCATGGTGTTAGGATTAATCGCCATTAAATTAATTGGATAACTAGTGCCCAACCAGATGATTCTGTTTGTTTTTTTTGAGCGTGGAGTGAGTGTTTCTTCAATACTGTAAACCCGGTTGTTTTCTTTGGGGTAGTTATTGATGTTGAATTGTTTGAATCCGCTTGCGTAGTTGTATTTATCCTTACCTTTTAAATAGTTTAAGCCACCCCCTTCGGTGCCAATCCACAAATATTGTTGGCTGTCTTCAAAAATATTGCGTATCGAATTACTTTTTAATGAACCTTGTTGAGCAGCATTCTTTTTATAATGGTAAAAATACTTTGTTTTAGGACTTATTATTGTAATACCACCACCATTCGTGCCAACCCATATTTGCCCGCTATTATCACTGGCAATACACGAAATCAGGTTGCTCGACAAAGCATTTGATGCTGTTTCAGCCGTAAAATGGAGGTCAGCCGCTAACTTTTTCTCCGGTGTAATGGTGTATGAATAGATGCCCTTGTTATTGCCGGTCCATAATTGCTTGTTTGCATAAAGCAGTATGTGACTTTGTATGTCTAGTATAGAGTCTATTCTTATCTGAGGTCGGCTTTTATTGATGATTGATATCATTGAGCCACCAATGAATTCGATGCTGTCGGCAGTGCAATAAGAAGAAACTTGCGCATTGTATTGCTTCGTTACCAAATTATCAAAGGCCGCATTGGGGTTGCTCAGCCGGATAAGTCCATTGTTTAAACCGGCCCAAATGTTGTTCGATTGATCTTTAAAAATTCGCTTGACCTGAAGATTATCCGAATTCTTATAGATTTGACTAAGGGGAAGCTCATCATTTTTAATAATCTCATCCATCTCTTCGTCTAGTTTTATACGATAGATGCCAAGCCAGTTGCCAACCCAGATGGTGTTACCATCAATGTAAAAACATGAAATATCGTTGCTTTTAAGTCGGTGTTTTTCCGGTAGTTCTTGTTGGTAATGGGTAAAGGTGTCTGTTTGGGGGTCTAGTTTACACAGGCCTTTTCCAAAAGTCGCTGCCCAAATATTGCCGTGCATATCTTCAGTAATAGCAGTAATCATGTTACTACTAATACTGTTTTTACCTTGTTGAATGCGGTAGGTTTTGGTGTTTGAGCCATCAAATCGAATCAGTCCATCTAAAGTACCAATCCACATAAAACCATTACTGTCTTTGTATAGCGCATTTATGTCATTTTGAACGATGCTTTTTAAGGGGTAAACATGGTATTTCAAAGCATCTTTACCTTCAATGTACATCATCCCGGTTAACAGAACTAATTTAAGCAACAGCAGGTATCTTTTCATGGCAACAGCTTCAAAACAGTGATGCGATAGGTGTATTATAGTTTGCAAAATACTAAAACGTTAAGGAATTACATAATTCATAAATATGGGAATGATGAATCATAAACCTCTTTAGGTTCATTCCTATGTTAAGTCAAAAGCAGAAGTGTAAGCCGGGTTCTCTCTGTAAATATTATTTTCGCTCTCCTCAAAGTTGTTGAATTCACATAAGATGTCTACACCATGTCAAGTAAAAAAGGACTGCTCCCCCCCAAGCAAACAGTCCTCTCAAACGGCTTAATCTAATCTTCACACATAAGCCAATGCAAGTATACGCTTTAGTATTTAACCATCTTTTGAGTGTAGAAGTCTCCACCTTCAGACTGAACTCTTAAAATATACAATCCTGCAGGCAAGTCTGACGTAGACAGGGTAACTTCACTCGATGTAATATTTTGAGTTTTTAATACTTTTCCACTCATGCTTAATACATCTACCTTCCCAACATTTTTATTAAGCGAAACCCTTACAAAACCATCGAAAGGATTTGGTGTAACTTTAACGCTAAGATCTTTTACCTCTTTTATTGAGGTAGCCACATCACTTGTTTCAATTTTCAATACCGGTTCTTTTCCGACAGTTTCCTTTGATGCAAAAGAAATATCGTTACCACTTACATGTGTTACAATTAGGCTCAGCTTCCCTCCTGCATTCAAAACTGATTCATCTAATGTAAAACTGTAAGATTTATTAAGATCATAGTTGCCGGTAAGTTTACCTAATAAAGCACCTTTAGAAGGAGCATTAGAGGTAGATATATTAGTTTCGGTCCAGTTAGTACCATTACCTACATGTATTTGTACTTCTCCGTTGCCATTATCAGTACCAACAGCTAACGTTAATTCGGCAGAAACAATTTCTCCGGAAACATTGCTTAAATCAAACATTAAGTAAGATGTACGTTTTCCTGCTTCAACGCGTAAGTCTTTAGTATTATATGGAGATGTGCCCTGTAAATAGGCATCATGAATTGGCTTTAAACTAAATGATGATGGCACAAACGAAGGATCTATAACTGTAACTGCTTTTGTTTTTTCGCTAATTAAGTCTTGTTTACCTTTTCCTTTTGGAGCAATCCAAACCTTCCATAAATAATCACCCGGCTGATAATCTGCCGGAATTGTTACGTTTATGTTTTTAGTTCCTTTACCTATTTGGATAGCGCTGGTTGATATAATTTCAACAGCAGAACTCGATGCACTTATCAATTCAACATTTAAATCTAATTCCTGTGTGGCATTGTAATTGACAGAGATAGCAACTTCTTCCTCTAACTTAACACTCGCAGGACATGCAATGCTACTTATGGCATCTACTTCTACTTGTTGCTTATCACAATCAATTGGTCCTAAGCCTTTTTCTTTACGAATTACATTTTGCATGTGGCAATCGAAGGCTGCCCCGTCAAAAGGTACCATTACAATTTTAGAGGCATGATTATCATTCGCTCCATCCGATCCTTTATGTACGTCAATCACCGAAAACATAAAGTGTGTTACATGACCTGTTTCTTCATCAACAACAGCACCCGGACGCTCAACAAATTTCCAATCATTTATGGTACCATCGGTATATTTAAAAACTTTATCTACTTCTTTCTGTAAGGCAATACCTCTGTATGTCCAATTGCTAATTCCATCTTCAGACGTAAAATGGTGCATGGTTGCTGTTGGCCAGTGGTTATAAACGATGTGATACATACCACCACTACGCCAAACGGTTGGATCTTCGTTATAACTTTGCTCTAATTGGGAGTATTTTTTAAACACACGGTCGGCCATTACAGTGTATGGTCCCATAATGCTGTTTGGGCTATACATAGGCGCTGTAGAGCGAGCCACCAATAAATAACCACCTTCGGGACGGCGGATGATTCTCACATTGGACATATGCTGGTAAATACTCTGATCAGCAGGATTATTATAACGAATATGTCCCATGGTGTAATCACCCTGATCGTAAGTTATTCTTCCCTGATACTCAAATGGTCCATCCGGGGAATCTGATAAAAAGATCTCACCAAAAGTAATTTCACTGGTAACCACTGCGTACTTACCCTCATGGGTTCTAAGCGCCGTAATATTGTGGCCTCGACCATTTTGCCAATTAGAGTTACCGCCATTCCAATTAGGGTAAACTAAACCTTTATCAATATAGGGTCCATTAATATTATCACTAACAGCATGGATTGCTTTCGAATCGTCTTTCCAACCGGTAGAATGTGGAAACGACTGTGCCCACCGGCTGGCATACATGTGGTATTTACCCTCATCGTCTTTTACAATACCTCCATCCCAGTAACACCACTTTTTTTGGGTGGCATCTTCTAAACCATTAAGAATATCTCGTGGAGAGACATTTTTATCGCCCCATATCTCACCATTCTTACCCCAGGTACCTGTTTCCACCATTGGTCCTTGCGGCTCCATAGGTAAAAAGAAGTCTTTAAATGATTGTGCATTAAGGCAGATAGATAATGCCAGTAATGCCATTGTAATTGTAGATTGTTTCATGGTATAAAGTGTGTGTGTGTGTATTAAAGGCAGAAAATACGCAGAAGGCAGAAGTTCTAGTGCATGAATCTTCTGCCTACTGCCTTATCTCTTATTCCTTTATCATAATTTCGTGATCTTCCTCGAAGTCCAAGCTCCGTCTTCGGTTTGAATCATCAAAATATAAACTCCTGAATTAAAGGCTCCGGTGTAAACCAAGGCAGCTTCGGCATTTACATCTTTTTGAGTTAACAAATTACCATCCATGGTGTAAACCATAATTTGCTTAAGCACTTGCGAAGCATCAATTCGTAGGTAATCTTCGAATGGGTTTGGATAAACCTGTATATCAGCTACTACCAATTCTTTGGCATCTGTTGCTAAACCACTAGCTGTTACGGTTAACTTAGGAGCTGCTCCGGCTTCTTTAGAGCTAAACCAAACATCACTACCGCCTGAAACTTGCTTAACAATTAATGAAAGCTTGCCTCCTGTGCTTATTTGACCTGCATCAAGGTTCCAGGTATAAGTCACTCCTTTATCGAAAGATCCTGTCACAGACCCTAAACTCATTCCTTGTGAAGGTAGATTAGCGGTGCTAATGGTTGTCTCCGTCCAGTTATTTCCATTACCCAGATATACCACAAACTCACCGTTACCATTATCTGCTCCAACGGTTAAATCGAGCGTAGCCTTTGTTACAGTACCAGATAAGCTAGCTAAATCGAACATTAAGTAAGTCACTCGACTACCTGATTCTACTTTTAAGTCATTTGTATTAAATGGTGTAGAGCCTTGCATATACGCATCGTGAATGGGCGTTAAAGAAAGCGTTTCTTCATCTCCTCCACCTTGGGGGACATCTTTGACAACTACTGTTATAAAAGACTCAGAAAAATAACCTTCATTATCCGTCGCAACAGCCTTAAGCGTATATGTACCTTTTGCCATATTAGTTAAAGCCACATCGTTAAGTCCAGCCTTACCGAACTCGTATGGCGCACTATTGTCTTGACGAACCAAAGTATTACCAATGTATAACTTAACATTACTAATGCTTCCATCATCGGTTGCCGAAACAGCGACTTCAATATTTTCACCTACTTTATATTCTGTATTATTTGCAGGAGATGTAAAAGAAACCACCGGCTTAATTACAGGATTTGTTCCTCCATCTGGGAACTTTGTTGCCAACTCTACATCAATAAATCGGAATAAACCACATGGTACATCTACCGTTGCTGTATTACCAGAGACACTAAATGTTTTACCATCCAATAAATCTTTAATTTTCACAGGCGTAACTCCATTAAATTTAACTTTAACCGTTTTATTTGAAGGATTTAAGTAACCTGCATCAACCAAAGTTAAGCGTAAGTGAGTAGGCGAAGTTTGAGCCACCACCCAGCCAACTTCTCCTTCTACGGTAATGGGTAGTAATTGAGCTTTTTGCTTAATCTCGTTTTCAATGGTGGTGTAGTATTGATCGGCTCTATAAGTCGAGCTACCATCTTTAGAGTAATAATTTTTACCATCGGTAATGTACTCCGTCATCTTATCCTTATAATAAGGGTGAAGATGATCGGTTAACTTACCTCGCGGTGCATTCGTAGCTGCAAATTTACCTTCCTGAGGAGGTGTAATTAACACCAATCCGTTATTATAAGGTGGTATAAAGTGATAACCGCGATCTTTTACATTAGCTGCATAACGAGAAAAATCCCAATCGCATACCGGAGCAAATGGCCAGTTACCACCCATTCGACTAAATACACGAGGGGTACCATCTTCGTAAGCCTTATCGTAATAAGTGGTCCATTTTGCTTTGGTTCCTTCTGTGATAAAATCATGATCCGGTTCTTTCATACTAATATGTACCGGTGAAAAACTTAAAATCTCTTCTCGTTTAGGAACATATAAAGCACCTTTTGCGATTAACTGCCATAGAGTGGTTAAATAATCTGTATAATTTGGATGATTATCCAGGTATTGAGCTCCACTGGAAATGGCATACACCATTTGACGTAAAGCATGGTTAGGAATCATCTGGTGACAGAACTGGCGAGAACGGTTCATGGAAGTATTATCCGGTACGCTTCGGCCACCCCAGCTATCAACAGATCCTGCTGCCCAAAGTCCAATTCGACCCGTTAAACTTAAGTCCATGGTTTTATCAGTTGTTTCTTCCATCGATGGAACATAAGCGTTTGCATATTTTCCTGATGTTAATCCATCCCACATTGGTAAGTAAGCTGCCGACAACCAGAAAATATTCTTACTACGAACGAACACTTTACCATTCTTTTTACCCGCATAATCTGCCAATGGGCTAAACAAATGATCCATTACCTGAGCAAAACTATTTGTGTGATTCTCTAACTCCGGATAGATTAAAACCAAATGCTTATTCTGAGAGGCATTATAATCCAACATTTTCTTGTGCGTATCTAATGAAAACATGTATGGATCATTACCATGACCACCCCAGTAAGCACTTCCTTCGTCGTTAAAAGCTGCTTTAAAATGACTTAAACACTGAGCCTGACTCCAATCGTAAGTCATGCGACCATCACGTTTGTTGGCATACTCACTATTAGGCTCTCCATTTCTATTAAAATTCTCACCGTGAGCTTTCCAATCAGGTTGTAAAAACTTAGGGCTATCGTATTTACTTTTAATGTCGTTAGCTACCGTTTTTGCTAAACCATAATCAGTAACATCACTTAAAAAATAAACCGGAAGTGTTTCTCTTTCCCATGCCGGTTTATTAAAGCTATTTAAGTTGCTTTTGCATGAATTGACATTAGAAATAATACTCGCAATATTACCCGGAGGTGTTAGGTTTTTATATTCATTTTGCCATCCTGTACCATTCGCATCAAAAACATGAATACAACTACCACCACTCTGGCTACTTGCTAAAATCAATTTGTTAGAGCTGTGATCAACCGTCATATCCCAAAATGAGAACTTACCAATTAGTTCGCTTTTACCGGAGAAGTCGTTGTTAACAACATACATTCGGTTACCAAACTTAAAAACATATTGGTAGTTGTTTTTATTACCAATATACTCCGCTTGTAACACTCGATATCCGAATTCTAAACCGGTTTTAGGAACTACATGTTCTTTAAAGGAACCGTTATTAGGATAATAACGTGTAGCAGCCATATCTTGCCAAAAGGCAGATGCTCCTAATAAGAGCTCTGAATTACCATCCTCATCCGGATCTACCGAACGCAGATCTCCAACACATTTAGAGGTTCCTACAGTCACTTTCTTCTCACTGTATGGTTTGTCTCCCAAAGGTTCAAACAAATAAACCTTACCCACCACCTGCATGTGGTTATTGGTGGCATGTAAAGCTACCGCATCGGCTTTTCCACTTCGCTTAACCGGACGAATAAAGTTGGTGGTATGCGTATTTTTAGGTGGTAATTCACCATCACCCCAAGGACTCATGTCACTATAGCTAGCAGACTTTACTTCTTTTAGTAGCTTACCGGTGTGATCTAAAAAGTAGATACTCTTATCAAATCCACCACACACCACATAATTCGTGCTGCCTGCTTTAATGTTACAAGCCGACATCATACCGGCTGAGTTGGGCGCCCATTTCCATAACTCGATACCCTTACTGTCTACACAGTAAACGTATCCATCTGTATTAGCTGCAATAATTTCATCGGAGCCATCGTTATTAATGTCTCCGCACCATAGATCGTTATTCAAATAACCGGACAATGGGTTTGTCCAAAGCGTATTGCCATTGTAATCAAGGGCAATAAGAGTTCCCTCATAACTACTACCAACGATGTAAGTTGAATTTCCTTTTTTTGCGACCCTTACTTTTGTAATGGTCATTTTAGTATCGAAACTATTGATTGCATTAACAGGCAGAGTTAATGCCATTGCGAAACATGAGAGAAGAATAAATCGAATAAATTTTCTCATAATAAGTATAATTAGTGTGTGTGTAAATACAAAAAGTAAAACTGTGGTAATTTCGCTCATTGTAAAATAACAGAAAGATGCCTGAAAACCGGTAATAATTCTCAGGCATCTCTTTTCAATTCAAACCTATTTATGTGCGATCAACCTTATAGTTTAATCACTTTTTGGGTTAACCATGCACCAAATTGATCTTGTACTCTTAAAATGTACATTCCCGCAGGTAATTCAGAAGTTGAAATAGTTGCTGTAGTACTCTTAACAACTTCCGTTTTTAGAATGCTACCATTCATACCACAAAGAACTAACTGTGCAATTTCTGCTGCTGAACTAACATTAAGAACATCCTCAAATGGATTTGGAGATACTTCCAATTTACCTGAAACTGATGAATTTACATTAACAGGTGTATCATCCGGTAAGTTAAGCGTTAACACAGCAGCTTTGCCACTCTCTTTTGAAGCAAAAGAAATATCATTACCACTTACATGTGTAACCACTAAACTTAATTTTCCTCCAGATGCAATAGAAGCTCCGTCTAAATCAAAGGTATATTCTTTATTTAGATCATAGTTACCGGTTAATTTACCAAGTAAGGCACCTTTTACAGGAGCATTGGATGAACTTAGGTTAGTTTCTGTCCAGTTATTGCTAGTTCCTAAATGAACCTGCACTTCGCCGTTACCATTATCTGTACCTACAGCCAAAGTAAGTGTTGCAGAGGCAATTTTTCCCGGTACATTGCTTAAATCAAACATCAAGTATGAGGTACGTTTACCGGCTTCCACACGTAAATCATTGTTATTAAATGGTGAAGTACCTTGCAGATAAGCATCATGTATTGGTGATAAGGTTACGTTTAACGACCTTGTAACGGTTACTTTACACGATGTTTCAAAACCACCATCTACTGTTGTTGCTGTTATGGTTGCAGTACCAACCGAAACACCTGTAACAACACCATTGTTTACGGTTGCTATTGATGTGTTACTTGAGGTCCAGATAATTGACTTATTAGAAGCATTCGAAGGCTCTACTGCTGCTGATAATGTTACCTTTTCACTCGTACCTACGGTTTCTGTAGCAGGAAGATCAGTAATGCCTGTTACATCAACCGGAATTACACCTCCGCTTGAACAAATTTCAATACTTTCCCAACGACCACGTGCAGTAGCAAAACCACCGTTCTCCGGTACTAACTGATTGGATGTTTGGTTGAATGTTACACGAATTTTATCGCCGCTTGCAATAGCAACAGGTGTAGTGTTAATAGTTAATGGCTCAATGGTATAAGCAGGTGTATTTGTTCCATAGATGCGCGTATTTTTAGCACTTCCTACCTTTGTGCCATTAACAAATACTTCGTAAGTACATTCACCGTCAGGCTCACCCATTGCATTAACAATAAAAGTAGCATTCATTGCAGCTCCTGAGTAAATTTGCTCTGCTGCACAAGGGCGATTTAATCCATTGGTACCCCCACAACCTAGAACCGTCATACCCACATTTACTGCACCGGCAGGTGAATTAGGTATAGCTGCTTTAGTAGCATTGTCGTACCCTGTGATACCGGAGATTGTAGTAAAATCTTTCGATAAGATTTTATTGCAAGTTTGTGGAGCACTAGCGCCGGGACGATACTTTGGATCGTTTGCAGTTGCGATATCAATGCTTTCACCTATTGAATAATTAATACTTGTTTCGTAGAAAATAATGTAGTCGATACAAGTACGTTGAGCACGACCCGAAACTGTGAATGTATAAGTTTCTCCTGCTTTAAAGTTATAGATGGCAGGAACCAGTTTCTTAACGCCGTTTACATGTCCTTCCATTTGTACGCCTGCACCCCAAACGTCTTTACCGCGACCGTAGAATTTATGGTCGGTTTTTAAATCATCAATCGAGAATACATTTCCAGAAGTAAAGTCACCATCCATTCTGATGTATACATCGTTACATTTATCCCAAGCAGCACCTTCTAAGTTTTGAAGTAAACGCATACCTAATCGGTATGTACCTGTTTTAGGACAAGTAAAAGTATATTCAAGTGGAGACATTGCAGAACCACCATCCGGATTATTACCGGTAAACTCAATGTAGTCATCGTTGATTGGCGCTAAATCTGTTCCGCCATTGTATTTAGCATCACCAGGTTTTCTAATTACCCACTTATCAAGGTTTGATGTGGTAGCATCCGCTTCAAAAACAATCCAGTTTTCGCCGTAAGTAACGCCATCATTAGAACCTGCTTGTACAATTACACTACATGTAGCCGTTTTATTACCCTCAGCCGTTTTAACCGTAATGGTTGTTGTTCCTGCCGATTTAGCTGCAATAACGCCGTTTGTTACAGTTGCTACATTTGTATTGCTTGACTCCCAAGTAACGTTAGTGTTACCTGCATTGGTTGGTAAAACAGTTGCTGTTAAATTCACTGTTTTTCCAACGTAGGTTTCAACTGATGTTTTATCTAATCGAACACCAGTTACGGGAGCAGAAGCAACAGTTACCACACAAGTAGCTGTTTTACCACCATCTACTGTAGTTACAGTAATAATTGTTTCACCCGCTCCTACCGCAGTAACAACACCGTTATCAACAGTAGCCACAGCAGGTTTACTACTCGTCCAATTAACATTTTGGTTATTCGCATCAGTAGGTAAGATTCTTGGTGTTAAGGTAAATTTATCACCGGCATTTGTTAATTCTTCAGACGATGAATCCAATGTGATGCTTTGTACCGGTTTCATAACCGTATTGGTCACTAATACCGCCCAGTCTTGATTGGTGTTGTTAGGAGCATTACCAATTGCACGGTTACCGCCACCTGTTACGCTTGTTACACTACCATTTTGAAGAGCTCCACCATTTCGTGGGTCAAACCATTTTACGGTAAAGGTACCTGATACATTATTTAAATTCAGGTTTGTAGTACCTCCATCTTTCAGGTAAATAATGTACTCGCTACCTGCATTTGCCAAACAGTGTGCATTAGCATTGGAAACCAATGCATCGTTGTTTTGTGTTAACCAAAATTTAATACCATTATCCTGGAAAAAGCTTACAACATTTCTTCCCCATTGTGCTAAGGTATTGTAACGACGGAAGTCTTCTGTTTTAAAGTCACCATTGGCACCACCGTACCACATAACACCGCCACCGCCGGCCATAATGTTACCCCAAAGCACACCTTTACGGCCTTGCTCACTAACGGTACCATTTCCTTGATCCATGGTTGTAAATACACCATTATTAGCACTTGCTTGCTCGTCTGAAGCAACTACCCAAGGGAATCCTTTATCCTTTGATTTAGTAACCAAGTGATTGGTTAGTTCAAAAATCTCAGCATAATTGTTACCGTTTTCGTTTTGCATAGATGCTCCTGTCACGTATTTACCATCTTCAATTAGCTTGTCGTAAGCTGCTTTTGCTGAAGTTTCAGGACGCGTGTGAAATACATGGTTGCTACCCCATGGATCGATAGACTTTAACCAATCAATACGTTCATAGGCTGTATTAACACTGTTGTAGGTTAAATCGCGTGAAGCATATTCTTCCGAGAAGTTAAATTCTACTCCTAAGTGGTGACCAAAACGAGCAACCATCTCACGGTAATACACTTTAATTTGAGTAGAGTTTAATGCATACCAGTTTTCGGCTTCGGCAAGTTTAAGATGAAGCACTAATCCGTTTTTCTCAGCATGATCTAAAACAACTTCCCATTGCTCTAGTTTAGAAATGTCGTATTGGAATTTATTATTAACTTTTACCCAAGGGAAAACATTCTTATCATCACCCCCAAATAGAGACATAGATAGAGAGTTAACCTCTATTTGTTTTAAATAGTTAATAGCACCAATAATGTTTTTACCTTTTCCACTCGCCCATGTTGGATCACCTGCCTTATAGTCATTTTGGTGAGCACTGTAATAGTGAAGCACACAAAGCGTACAGCCGTTTCTTGAATCATCAAAATCGAACTGGTTGTAATCTAAAAAGTTCTCTGGCGAATCTGGACCGTGCTTTAAGAAGTACTCACCGGTTTCAGCAAAGCGTAAGTAACGGCGAGCGTTTAAATCACCGCTAGTTTGATAATACAAACGTCCTTTGGCTTTTAAATCGGGTAATACAGCTGTTGAAGCTCCAACATTACCCACTGTACCATTTAAGGTATGCGTAGGACTAGGTAATTGATTAACTTCTTTAGTTGCTACATCAGTACCGGTGTAAAATAAAACTTGGTAAGTCCAGTTCCCGGTTTCATCAGGACGAAGAAAAGCTTTGTACTTGTTACCGCTTTTTGCACTGGTGTTTGCAGCGTTACCGTCGGCAGCAAAGAATCCGGGAACTCTTAGTTTTTTACCACTTGGAGCCGTAAAAATAACGTCCATACGGTTATCACGGAAAGTTGCGTCTGCTTCACTTAAGTTTGAAGGAAGCGTCAGGGTCGTAGTAATTTTATGCCATTTTTTGAGTTCACCGCTAACATTAACGGTTTGCGCATTTATGCCCACAGAGCATAAGCCTATCAACATAAAAGTTAATAGAAACTTAGATAGAATTTGTTTCATGTTGTTTAGTGTGTGTGTATTAATACTAAAAAACAACCTTTCATTAAGAAGGTCACTTATTTTTCATGAATTACAAATAACACCTTTAAGGGTTAACAATATTTTACACTTTTTTTTAGAAGAAATAAGAATCCACTTAAAATGCAAACCTAACCCCCACTCTACACCTTTACGTAATTGCCTTATAATAAACCCACAGAAACTATTTTACATGCAAATAAAGCTGGCTTTAATAAAAGTAATCAGAGCTCATTAGTTAAATACTTATCTATAGAAAGTATACGACACATCAAAGATGCGTTGTTATTAAGCATAATTTGTAGGGCTATGAACATAATGGTTTAGAGGTCGGTAGATAGGCTACTTACCTTGAATCATTATAAATACTGAGTTCTACGTATTATGTAATGCTGTCAGGAGCTGCGCACACCTGCCGTGCAGGTCAGGACTGATAGATTAAAACCTGACATTCCCGCCATACGGGACAGGCAGTCCGAAGGTCATGTCAGCGTTAAAAACTAATTAAAATGAATATGTAGTTAACTACTGACCTCTATAATGGTAAATGGATATTGACAGCGCCAAAGGTGCGTAGTCTTAATCATACGACTACGCACCTTTGGCGCTTAAGTATATACATCATTAATATCCAATCCCTAACAGGCTAGGCTTTAGGGTATCGCCCACTTTGAGGCTTTTTAGAGTAATTCAGAAATGTATGTTCTTATCAACCGTCCTCCAAAGTAAGAATAAAGAACTTAAGGTTTTCATCTGTATAAATTTATTTTCAACGGTCATATGCCTGCCCAACGCCATAGCCGTCAAGCTAATATTGTAAAGTTTTATTTTTCATTTACTTACAGGGTGTAATTCCCCATATAGAGGAATTGTCAGTATTTTTCCCCATTTTTGTAATATTATTATGTAAATAAAATGAAGGGCACTAATGTCTG